>CAYVQL010000066.1:0-35949 GCA_964454135.1 uncultured Enterobacterales bacterium
CCGCTGTTGTTTCAACCATCTAAGCCGCATATCGGCTTATCCAGACACAGATGGCTCCCTGGCCTCGGCGGCCGCCGCAGCACAGGGCTCCGGCGTGGAGATCATCGACCAGGGCCCCTGCCCCACCGTGCCCCCCACGCAGGACTACGTGCTCGAGTGGGCCTGGGCCGAGGGCAGCCAGGCCCTGGCGCTCGAGGCGGCACGGGCCGAGGCGCGGCGCAAGCTCGAAGCGACGCTGTGCCGGGGAGTGTCCGAGGCGCGCTGCGAGGCTGCAACGCGACACATCGCCTCGCACGGCGAGGGCCACTGGGAAGAGCGCAGACGCGGGCGGGGCGCCGCATGTGCTGGCGTGGCGGTGGAGCGGCGGTTCCTGGACCAGATGGATCGCGACCTCGAGGCGTTCGACGCCGACCTCACCGCGCTGGCGGCCCAGGTGCGCGGGGCGATGGGGACCCGTGCGCTCGAGATCGAAGCCCCACGCTGGGCCAGCGGCTGCGGGGCCGGTCCGCTGGGTGCGACCGTGGCCGCGTCCCTGCAAGCCAGGCTGCGCGACGTGGAACTGACCGACCGGGGTGTTCGCGACACCCTCTCCATCACCCTGGCGCCCGGCGCGACCAGGCTCACGCTCAGTGGGAGCCTCCAGCAGGCCGGCCAGGTACACGCTACGGCCCTTGGCGGCTTCGAGGTACCGCTGGACCTGTTCCGGATCTCCGCCGACGAGGTCGGCGCCTGCCACGCCGATGCGCGTTTGGCCCGACGGGCCGGGTCCGGCGGGTTGTCCGTGCGGATCCGGGTCGAGGCACGCGACGGGCTCGCGTGCGAGGGCAGCCAGGTGCCGATCTCGATCTCCACGAGCGAGCAGGCGAAGGTCTGGCTGTTCTCGGTGCTGCCCGACGGCCAAGCCTTCCTGGCCTGGCCCGGCGTGCCTGGCGGCGCGGTCCAGCACGGGGAGCAGAGCCTGGGCACCCTGGACGTCACGCGCACCCCGGGCGGCGGTGACGAGGTGCTGGTGGCGGTGGCGGTCCCGGCGGGCGACACCTGGGCACCCGCGGCGGACTGGCGCGCCAACTGCCGGCTCTCCGAGCCGCTGGAGTCCTGGGGTTGGCCCGCGGTCGCGGCGCTGGACACCGCGACGTATACGGTGTTCGCGCCGGGTGAGCAGGTCTGTCCGGCGGGCGAAGCGACCTTCGATCCCGCAGCGATGGAGGAGGCGATGCGAGGCCTGCCGTTCTGCGGGGGCTCGCACTGAGCGACGTGAGGCGCCTGGGCCTCGGGACACCCCAGGGACACGCCCCGATCCCGAATCCTCCCTCCAGCACCCCGAACATCCCCTCCCCTCCCAGCTCCACGATCCCCACCACCACGCGCAGATCCCCTACTCCTCGTCCTCCCCGCCCCCCTGGGTGAGCGTCCCACCGCCCCCACCAGCTTCTCTCTCGATGTCGATCCGAACGACGATGTCGGGGGTGGGAGCGTGTGTGGCTGGGGTGCGGGGCTCGCGTGTCCGGCGGACCTTCAGGGGGCAAGCCAGCGGCGGCAGCCGCGGTGCCAACGGCGACAGAACGTCTGCATCGGCGCGGATCCCGCGCAGTCCGAGGTTGTGGACCTCCAATGGCTCTACCGCGCCTGAGCCAGCCGCGACGCCGCCATCGGCGCTCGCACCGCGAGGCTATCAACGGTAGAGTGCGGCTATGACCCACCGCTTCAACACCGAAGGACCCTGTCGGCCAGAGCTGCACTACATGCTGCCGCCCCTCGAACGGGTTCCGCGCATGCGCAAGCTCGTCGAGCAGGGGCGCTACTTCGTGCTCCACGCCCCGCGCCAGTCGGGCAAGACCACCGCGATCCTCGCCCTGGCCGAGGAACTGATCCGTGCTGGAACCCACGTGGCGGTGGTGCTGAGCGTCGAGGTGGCCCGCGCCTTCGACGAGCCCGCCGAGGCCGAGGCGCGCATCCGCGACGAGTGGAGGGCGACCGCGCTCCGCCGGCTGCCGCCAGAGCTGCAACCGCCACCATGGCCCGGCACGAGCGTCACCGCGGCGCTCACTGCCTGGGCCCTCGCGGCACCGCGGCCGCTCGCGCTGCTCGTCGACGAGGCGGACTGCCTGGCACCCAGGGTGCTCGCCACCATGCTGAGCCAGCTCCGCAGCGGCTTCCCCGACCGACCGCGAGCCTTCCCCGCCTCCGTGACGCTGGTCGGGCTGCGCAACGTCCGCGACTACGTGCTCGCCGCGGGCGGTTCCGGCCGCCGTGGCGCGGGCTCACCCTTCAACATCAGCGCCGCTGCGCTCACCCTGGGCGATTTCTCGCGCGACGAGGTCGCCCGGCTCTACGCCCAACACAGCGACGAGACCGGCCAGGCCTTCGAAGATGAGGCCGTCGATCTGGCTTGGGAGCTGACCCGGGGCCAGCCCTGGCTGGTCAACGCCATCGCCCGAGACTGCGTCGAGGAGCTGGTCACCGATCCCGCTGTGCCTGTCTCCTCCGACGACGTGGACCGGGCCCGACGCGGCATCGTCCGACGCCAGGAGACCCACCTCGACAGTCTGGCCGAGCGCCTTCGTGAGGATCGCGTGCGCCGGGTGCTCGAGCCGGTGTTGGCGGGCCAGGCCCTTCCCAGGAGCGTGTCGCGCGACGACCTGCGCTACGTGATCGAGCTGGGCCTGTTGCGAACGGACGACGGCTCGACGCTCTCGCCCGCCAATCCCATCTACGCCGAGGTCCTGCCGCGAGTGCTGGCCGAGAACGTGCAGGCCTCCCTTCCGGCCATGCAGCCCTCTTGGTTGGATGGCCAGGGTCGCCTGGTCTCCGAACGCCTGCTCGACGCCTTCCTGGCCTTCTGGCGACGGCACGGCGAGCCCTTGCTCGGCGCGGCGCCATATCCCGAGATCGCTCCGCACCTGGTGCTGATGGCCTTCCTGCACCGGGTGGCCAACGCCGGCGGAACCGTCGAGCGCGAGTACGCCATCGGCAGCGGGCGAATGGACCTCTGCCTGCGCCTGGGCGGTGTGACCGTAGCCATGGAACTGAAGGTCCGTCGCCGGGGCCGACCCGACCCCGAGCCCGAAGGCCTCGCGCAGCTCGACCGCTACCTGGCGGGGCTCGGGCTGGAGACAGGCTGGCTGGTGATCTTCGACCGGCGGCCCGACCTCCCCCCAGCCGCCGAGCGCACATGTGTCCGACCCGCGACGACCCCAGCGGGGCGCGAGGTGGTGGTGGTCGAGGCCTGATGGTCTGCAGGTTGCGGCCTCTCGGAGGAGCTGGTCTGGGACGAACGCCATGAGCTCCGGAGCACCGCCAAGGCGCGGGACGGCTCCTGGAAGGTGTGGGAGATCACCCTCCCCATCGTCGAGGGGCTGGAGGTGTTTCAAGAGAGCGAGAATACGCTCCTGCCAGGCAACGCCAAAGCCGAAGACCAAGTCACCCGGATGGCCAGCTTGTACGGTTCTTCGTCGCTAAGGGACTGCGTGGTCTGGGGTGCGGATCCATCGTACTTCTGGCCCTGGTCATCAGCGCGGCCACCTCGTCCATGCGCTCACGCAGGAAGGCTTCTGCCGCTTCGTTGCCCGCCTTCCCCGGGCTCCTTGCCGCAAGTGGCCAAGCTGGCTTCGCGCGCTTCTGGGCGTCCTCGCGCGTCTCTCTCGCGCTTTGCGAAGCAGGGGCGTCAAGTCTACGGGCATCGAGGACTCAACGGCGGCATGCGCTTCTCGGGGATTTCGCTCTTACCCTTCTACCAATTGCCATATGGCCCGCCGTAGGCGCCCATGTCGTTGCGTGAGCCATCCGCGTCGTCGTAGCCCGTGAGAGGATTGCCCGCGTCGACACAGGGAGAGAAGCCAGCGTCCAGCGTGAAGTCTCCTGCCGATGCATCGGTGAACTTGGGATCCTGCTCCATGTTGGTGTCGCTGACCACGATACCGGCGTCGAAGTTGCCGCCCTCGTTGTCGTAGAAATCGCTGTACTCGTAGATGGCGTCCGAGCCGGAGACGGCCAGCAGCCCGTTCTCCGCGAAGATGTTGTTCTGGGTCTCGGTGTTGACCGACGCGCGCAGCACCGACGCGGACGTGCTCCCGCCCGAGCTCAGGTTGCCGTGGAAGACGTTGTTGTAGATCCAGGAGAAGTTGGGCGTGGACGAGATCTCGACCATGGGATCCGCCCCCGAGAGCGTGTTCTCGTACACCAGGCTGTTGGACAGCTCCACGTCGGCGTAGAAGCCGCTGATCACCTTGCCACCGTTCTTCTGGCTCGACGAGACGCTGTTGTTTCGAAAGATGCAGTGTCGGAAGGAGGTCTCGCCGTAGGCGTTTCGGTACACCACCTCCACCTCGTTGTCCTCGAATACCACATCCTCCCAGGTGGAGGACCCCGATTCTTCGTAGATGGCGTAGCGCGCCGCGTTGCTGGTGACCGACTCGGCGACGCGGCAGGCGCTGACGGCCAGGGTGGCGCCGTCGTTGTAGATGGCGGGCGGATCGCTGGCGGTGCTGGCGGTGAAGGTGAAGCCGGAGACGGACACCGTCGCGCCATCCACGTAGAACGCCGTGTCGTTTCCGCCATCGATGATGGTGCTCTCCGCGCCGTCCAGGCCCTCCAGGCTGATGTCCGCCCGCTCGACGGATACCGGCCCGTAGGTCCCCGCGCAGACGGCGATGCTGTCCCCGTCGCTGGCCACGTCCACGGCATCCTGGATCTCGGAGAAGGGAGCGACGCCGTCGTCGCAGACGTCGTAGTCCTTGTCGCTGTCCGTGTCCGAGTCCGTATCCGCGTCGGCATCGCTGTCCGTATCGGTATCGGCATCCGCGTCCGCGTCCGCGTCGCTGTCCGTGTCCGTGTCCGTGTCGGCATCCGCGTCCGCATCCGCATCGGCTTCGCCACTGCAGTCCGGCGAGCCGCCGCAGTCGGGGTCGTCGCAGTCGTAGAGCCCGTCACCGTCGTTGTCGGCTCCGTCGGCGCACTCGCCTGGTTCCCGGCCCTCCCAGACCTCGGTCTCGGCGGGGCCCGAGTCGGTGTCGTCGTCGCAGGCCTGGCAGAGGAGCAGCGCTGCGGCGTAGAACAGGGGGCGTCCGTTGGGTCTCATGGTATCTTCCTGGTCTTGAAAATGCCGGATACGGGCAGGATACACGACGGGGATGGGTTTGGCAGGGGGAAACGGCACAGGCAGCACGCGCCGGTAGAATGGCGTCGACAGTTGGCAGCGGCATTCCGTGACAGCTCCATGCACCTGCGCGGACGTGGTATCGTAGGCGCAGCAAGCAAGGGAGAAGGCATGTTGCGACTCGGACTGCTGCTGCTGGGCGTGCTGGCCTTGGAGCTGGGCTTTGCGCTGCTCTCGCTGCTGGCGGACGCGTCTTGCGGGCAGGCCAGGCTCGTGAAGCTCAAGCTGCGCACGGGCTGCTGGCTGCTGTCCCTGAGCGCGGCGCTGGCCGTCCAAGCATGTGGCGGCGCAGATAGGCCCGTCGGTGACACCTCCGGGGACTCGGACGTCTTCTGCTACTACGTCGTGTGGGAGATCGACGCCCTCGAGTACGACTACGACGCCGAGGCGTGGTGGTATTACATCGCGCAGATCGGCTGGTCCGACCTGGCCACCATGGATATCCACTGGCTCTCGGGGGAGGCGGTCTGGGACGAGCGCCATGAGCTGCAGAGCACCGAAAAAGCGCTGGACGGCTCCTGGCAGGTGTGGGAGACAACCCTCCCCATCGTCGAGGATCCGGAGGCGTTTCAGGAGAGCGAGAATACGCTCCTACCAGGCAACGCCAAGGTCGAAGACCAAGTCACCCGGATGGCCAGCTTGTACAGCTATTCGTCGCTTCAGGACTGCTGGGTCTGGGGTGCGGATCCATCGTACTTCTCCGACTACCGCTGTTGGACCGTCGAGGTCACCCCGGGTTTCGCACGTTGAGGCTGGCCGGGACTTGTCGGATCTGGCGTTGGCGGGCGGGGGGGGGCGATGATCTGCGAGGGACCTGCCCGTCGCGGCACGCTGCGGAGAAGCTCCGCGAACGATTGCTAAGCGGTCTTTTTCTGTCCGTTTTGGGGCGTTTTTTTTGGCCACGCTCGCCAAGACGGGTTAGTGGAGACAACGCTTTCCGTTTGGTTCTATCTGCTTTTTCCAGCAGTTCCCTACCTGCTCCCCCGCAAGGAAATCGGAGCCGTCATGTACGACGTCGGCAATCCTGACGACCGCCCGTCCGCCGCCCCAGATCCGGCCGCGCCATCCCAGCCGAATGAGGGGCCGCAGCCAACTCGAGAGGATCGGTCACCCGAGCCCCCTCCCTCAGGCGGCGCGACCGATACCGGTTCCGAAAGCGCCGCATCCACCACGAGTCCTCGCGACCGAGCCACCCAGCTTCACAAGCACATCTGCGAAGCCGTGCTCGTCGAGCGCCGCGCCATGAGGGAGATCGCCCTGGGGCTGGCCGAACTGCAGCGCGACCAGCTCTTCCGAGACCTCAGCTACGCCTCCCTGGCGGAATACGGCGAGCAGGCGCTGGGCTTCATGGCCGACAAGACCAGGCAGCTCGCCCGCATCGGCCGCCACTTGCCCCAGCTGCCCGTGCTGGACCAGGCCTTCCGTAGCGGCATCCTGGGCTGGACCAGGGCGCGATGCGTCGTACAGGTCGCTACGGCCGAGACAGAGCGGGTCTGGGTGGAGCGCGCCCTGCAGGTCAACACCAGGGACCTGGAAGACCTCGTCTCTGGCACCTGCCACGGCAAACCACCGCCCGAGCCGGAGGAGGATTGGAACCCACCGCGCCACGTCTGGGCCCGGTTCCGCCTGGATCCCTTCCACTTCGAGCGGCTGATGCACGTGCTGGCCCTGTTGCGTCACGACCTCGGCGACCCCGATCTGTCCTCCAGCCAGCTGTTGCTCCACCTGGCGGAGCAGTGGCTCGAGGGCGTGCAGGATGATGCCGCCGGTTCCGGGGCCGCTCAGCCGGAAGGCGAGAGCGAGTGCGCGGACAGTCCGCTGGTTTCCTGCGAGGACGGCCGGTGTGAGGGGCCCGAGACGCCTGCACACGTGTACTGCGACAGTGTCGAGGCGTCCGCAGCGGCTCGGGGCGAGGAGCCCGAACCGGCGGTACACGTGTGCTGCGACACGGCCGAGGCCTCCGCAGCGGCCCGGGACGAGGAGCCCGAATCGGCTGTACACGTGTGCTGCGACAGAGCCGAGGTGCCCGCAACGGCCCGGGACGACGAGGCCGAACCGGCTGTACACGTGTGCTGCGGTGGAGAAGCTGGCAGCCACTCCGGCAGCGGGGGCCAGAGACTGGGGAATCCGGCTGTCACCGCTGCCCGCGGAGAGAACGCCTACCCCGTCAACTACAGGATCATCGAGCATCGCTGCCCCTCCTGCGAGCGGGCCTGGCTGGAGACCCGCGCTGGCAGGATCGAGCTGGATGAGCGAACCCGCGCGTTGATCGAGTGCGACGCCGGGGTCGTCGCCGGAGACGACAGTGCTGGCACGCCCGGGCACTTGAGCAGAACCATCCCACCGGCCACCAGGCGGGCCGTGCTCATCCGCGACCATGGTTGCTGCACGGTGCCGGGCTGTCGACACAATAAATACCTTGATTTGCACCATATCAAGTGGCGAACCCGGGGTGGCTCCCACAATCCGCTCAACCTGGCGACCGTCTGCGCAGCTCACCACGGCATGATCCACAACGGCGTCCTGCGGGTGAGCCGAGGCGCCGATGGGGAGCTCCAGTGGGAGCGCGGCGCCGGAGAGCCGCTGGGGATCATCGTCAGCATCTGGGGGGAGAGCGCTGAGGCGGACCACGCCAGCCTGCAAGAGTTCGAGGGCCCGCCCGGAAGCTGGGGCTGCATCAAGGAGTACTGGGGGGACATCGAGCCACCGGAGGGCTTCGGGCAGGCTGGAGATGCCGCGCACGGGGCGGTACACGTGTGCGACACGGAATCATCGGACGCGACGAGCGATGGCAGCGCGGCCATGGGTGCTTCGTCCATACGAGAACGCTACCCCCGCGGCTGGCAGAGCTTCCGCATCGGGGACGAAACGCGCATGGCGCCAGGGTGGATGGTTCGTCCAATTCGGTGAGGGGTGTCGGATGCATGGGATGCAGGGGCTGAGGATGCGCAGGCCTCCCTGGCCTCGGCAGGGATCGTCATCCCACGGCAGGACCGACCCGACCGCACTTCTGAAGCAACCAGTTGCCCGACCTGGTGCTACTCGCCACTGGGAGTCGACCACCTCACGGGCGCCTCGACTCCCTCAGGGCAGCGCCAGTCCACGACCACTCCTTCGGCTCGGTAGAGGTAGGCCCAGGTCGGAAGGAAGAAATTCAATGGGCGCAGGCAGCGCATCTCCTCCGGGTGCGCTGCCTTTCGCAGCTGGCAGGGCCACGCGCGCTCGGCCCCCGCCTCGAGATCGGAGTAGCTTGCGCGCGCGTAGGTCTCGACGATGCGAGCGCCGACCACCGCGTCCCCCTTCTCCGACCAGCTCAGCAGCGCCTCGGCCGCGTCTTCCCAGGTCCAGGCCTCCACCTGGAAGGTCTGCAATTCCTCGTAGGGACAGGGAATGCCGGCCTCTGTGGTCCGGATGGCGCCGATGTTGTCGAAGGACCTGTTGACCGGGACATGCGGGGGAACGCAGCCAGCCAGCGCGATGACGAGAACGAGTCCGGGCGCCCTCCTCGCCTCTTGCATCTTCTCAGCCATCTTCCCTCCATGCGCTCACGCACAAGCCTACCGCGTGGAGGTCCGGCTGGTCCGCCAGGTGCAGAGAAAGCGCAACACCAAAGGCATGACGAGCAGACCCAACGCCATCAGCTGACAGCTGGCGTCGTCGAAGCCGGGCCACAGGTCCCAGGCCAGCTCGATGCGCTTCGCCGCCGCGATGACCAGCGCGTCCACGGCGCCCAGCCCCAGCAGGGGTATCCAGCGCCGCCTAGCCGATCCCTTCGCGAAGAGCCAGATGAGGCCGGCCATCACCGGCGCCGCGACCAGCGCGACCAGCGAGTGGCCGAAGTCGCCCACTGGCGTGGTCCAGAAGGCAATGCAGGGGAACAGGCTCCAGGCGCTGGCCATGCCCATCGCCAACAGGCCCACGGCGCCCCAACCTCGACGGGCGACCACACCCACGACAAGGGCCATGATGACCAGGATGACCCCCAGCGTGACCAGGCGCACCTCGGCCGGCGACTGGCCCCAGGGATCCTCGGTCAGCTCGTGCGTCACCATCAGCGTTAGCATCCCGTAGCTGGACAGTGTCGCCCCCACCCAGCTGAGAGCGCTGGTGGGAAGGCGCTTGCAGGCGGCAACGGCGCTGACGACCCCCAGGGCCGCCAAGGGAGCGAAGAGGAACGCCAGGCCGCTGACCAGCGACAGGAGCAGAACCGAGCTTCCGCTCGCGCCGTGCAGCAGGTCCGCGCCCAAGATGGTCAGGGCGAAGACCAGGGGCGGAGAGGCCGTGGCCAGAGAGACGCCGTGTCGGCGGAAGAAGGCGCTGGGGGCTCGGGGGATGGCCGGCATGGGCTCTCCTCGTCTAGCGAGGATAGCCGTTCCTCGCTGGATCGGATGGCTCATAGGGGCGATGCGCCGGAAACCATGCCATCCCGAACCGCATCCGCAGCCACGTCCGCTTCCTGGTTGACCGCCTGTCGTCCAGCCCGCGCCGGGCACCGCAGCTCATGACAGCCTGTCGCGAAATGCCGCAGAACAACCGCTTTGTTGCACCCAAACCCCAGGCACGCCCCTTGCTGAGAAAGGCCCGCAAGGAGGCACCCATGTCCGCTGCCCTGCTCTGCGCCACGATTCTCGGCCTGCCTGCGACCGCCGCTACGCTGGATTTCACGCTGGAGGCGCCAGCCGTCGCCGCTCGCTGGAGCTTCCACACCGATCGCCACGCCCAGGCGCTGCCCATCCTCACCATTCCTGCCACGGAGGGGGAGCCCTGGACCGTGATCGCGAACCTGCTCGGAGAGGAGGACGGCGAAGCCATCGTCCAGGTGCAGGTCCTGCGCGAGGGCGATGATGGCGAGGGACGGCAGCTCAAGACCGTCCTGCGCGGCGACGACGAGCTCCGGCTGGTAGGAGACCTTCCCTTCCTCTTCGCCATGTCGCAGCAGGGGCGCATCGAGCCAGAGCCCGCCGAGGGGCTGCACCTCGAGCTGCTGCTGCCCGCCAGCGCTCCCATCGCGATGATAGGCCACCTGGCAGATCGCTGGGGCGACATGGAGCCCCTCCATCCCGGGGCGTTGGCAAACGTGGCTCGGTGCGATGTACGAGAAGGGCCGAGAGCCCATGTCATGTTCCTGGGCGAATACGCAGAGAGGGTGCACGAGGAGCTGCGGGAGGCCTTGCGCTACTCGCTGGCATTTCCGTACGGCCGACGTACCCGTGCGGGATCCCGAGCTGCCGGGTCCTGTTCATGGACGACCGCTGAGGGCGAGGGGGTCTCGCACAGCTACCAAGTCCTGTTCATGTAGGGGCGTGAAGTCAGAGACGCAGGGCTCTGGTATGCTCGGAAAAACCAAGGAGCTCGCCATGACATCGGGACAGGGAACGTCGATCCGGCCGTGGCAGGCCTTTCTCGGGGCGGTCCTGGCTCACTCCGCCTGGGCCCCCCCAGCCCACGGGGGCGCCTCGAGAGCGGAATGCGAGGAGCTCGGCGCGCAGATCAGCTCCATCCAGCAGAACCACGGCCACCCGGTGCTGGCCGCCTTCGCCGGCGCTGACGCGGCCAAACACCTGCGCTGCCTGGAGAGCGCGTTCGCCGATCAGCCCGTGGTCTTCGCCATCGCACCCAGCGCGGGCCATCCCGAGACCGAGCTGGCGCGGCTGCTCCGCACGGGGGCGCTGCGTTGCGGTGTGCGCCTGACGGGCGACAAGGGAGTGGACCCCGCCTTGTCGGTCCATGGAGACTGCGAGCCATGGGAGGAGCCGCAGCCCACGCCGCCTCCTGAGCCCGTCGAGGTGCAACCGAGCGCCGCCGCGAGGAAGAGCACGGCCAAGAAGAAGAAGAAGAAGAAGCCTCGCGATGCGGACTACGATTTCACCCTGCTTCCAGTGCAGGTCGACATCGGCTTCAAAGAGGACGCCCCCGCACCCATCGGGATGGGATTCGAATTCCGGGTGGGGGATGCCGCTGGCTTGGGTGGCGGGCTCTCCCTGATAAACGCCGACAAAGTCATGCTCTTCTCTATGTACTTCGGGGCGAGGGGCTACTTCGCAGGCGATTTCGACCGGGGTGCCTTCGTGGAGGGAGTGCTCGGATTCGAGATGCTGACGGTATCGTACAGCAGCTGGGGGCAGAAGCTGTTCCCCCTGGGAGCCAACATCGGGGTCAAGTACACGCTGGATCCCCCGGTGGTCCTGGAAGCCGCCGGTGGCGCCATTGTCTCCTTCATCGTCGACGAAGAGCCCCAATTCGGCGTGGGGCTGCGCCTGGGGATCGGCTGGTCCATCTGAAGGCTGGCCCAGGAGCGCAGGGTGGGCGTCAGGCGTGTCGCCGCATCAGCGCCTCACCGCATCGATGTATCGTCGCCCGATGCATTGTTGTATCGACACACCGACACGTCATCACTCTCGACATCACTCCCAGTCGAATCCGGAGAGGTTCCAGACGCCCTCGTAGGCATCCAGATCGAGCCAAGCCGGACCATAGCGCGACACCAGCCAGTAGCTGCCGACGATGATGCCGTTGGTCTCGGGCATGCCGTCGCCGTCGTCGAGCTCGAAGACCAGGCAGTCCTCCTCGGACCAGCCGGGCACCCAGTAGGTCTCGCAGCCCTCTACGCCCTGGAAGGTGGAGGTCCAGGTGTAGCCGCCCGTATCGGTGGTGATGGCGTCTTCGGGGACCATCTGCTTGTGGGCGAACTGGATGGGCGGAGAGAAGCTCACCTCGTCTCCGCCTCCGTAGATGTGGGTGAAGCCGTGGATCAGGACGCCGTCGGAGCTGTCGGAGGACCACTTGACCTCCCAGTACAGGTCGGCCGTGTCGTCGTTGGCGTGCTCCAGGCTGACCACTGAGGCGCCGTCCTGCTGGGTAGTGCCCTGCTTCTCGACTGACAAGGTCCAGTCGACGGTCTCGTCGAAGCTCTCGTACTCCCAATCGCGCTGGTCGCCGTCCAGCGGGAAGTGATCCACCACGTTGAAGCCCGTGTAGATGATGTCGGGATCGCAGCCCGCGTTGAGCGAAGCGGATGACCACAGGCAGAGCGGCACGAGGTACGGGGCGATGCGCATGTCGAGAATCCTCCTCATCTGCGGATGACGGCTCGAGGCCTCAACATACCACCCTCACCCCACCGCGAACCCCGTCGCGACACGCGCCGGATCCTGCACCGGCGGATCGCCGTGCAGCCTGCGGATCTCCTCCACCGGCAGCGCATCGTCTGCCAGCAGCGCCTCCAGCTGGCGCCACTGCTGCAGGGGATCCAGCGCGCAGAACGCCCCCGCCCCTCCCACCCCCACCACACCCCAGGCCTGCAGCTGGCTGCGCAGCCGCAGCCAGCGCGGATGGAAACCCAGGGACCAGATCGGCACATCGTCGGCCAGCCGGTTGACTCGCAGCTCGTTCCCTGCCGGTTGCAGGCCGCAGGCCGCCAGGGCGCGTCGGGCCGCGGCCCCCAGCTCAGCGTCGCCGGCCCGCCACAGGGGCGCTTCCGGGGCCAGGTTGGCATGCAGCACCACCTGGCCCGCCAGGGCGGAGCAGCCGGGCAGCAGCTCGGGGCGCAGCAGGCGGTGGAAGGGATGCTCCCCGTCCAGCAGGTGCAGCAGGCCCTGCACAGGCGCACGGTGCACGCCCAGCGCCACCTCGAGCCGGTGGCGCGTGACCAGCTGCGCGCCGTCCCAGCGCAGCGCCGCCGGGACCTGGTCGCCCAGCCAAGCCAGGACCCGCTGCGGGCTCTGGCTGACCCACAGCTGTCCGGCCAGGTCCAGCTGACCCTGGTTGGTCTCCAGCGCGGCCACCCGACCCTCGCGCAGCTGCAGGGCGCGCACCTCCACCCCCGCCAGCACTTCGCCACCGGCGCGCTCCACGGCCGCCACCGAGCGCTCCAGCAGCGCGTGCGGGCTCAGACGCGGCGCGTGCAGCTCCGCGGGCCGAGCGGCTGCGTGGTGGCGCCGGGCCAGGCAAGAGGCCAGCGCCCGCGCAGCGCCCCATCGGCGCTGGGCGTAGGGGGCGTAGAGTGTGGAGAAGGCCTCTTCTCCGTAGGCGGCCACCAGCCAGTCGCGGTAGCTGCGCAGCTCGGTCCAGTGCCCCACCAGGTCGCCGAAGCGCCGCAAGCCGCGCGCCTTGAGGGCACCCAGGCGCAGGCCGGCTGCGGCGCGCGCCGAGAGCATGCGGGGACCGGCGCCCGGGGGCAGGGGCAGGGGCCAGCACCTGCCCCCCAGGGCCAGCCCCGGCTCCAGCGCAAGGGGCACCGGATCCCCCAGCAGGCTGGCGCCCAGGGCCCGCAGGGGCGCGTCCAGAGGGTAGCAGCCCAGGCGCTCGGGCAGCTCGCCGTGCTGGCGCCCGCCTGGAATCTCTCCCGGCTCCAACAGGAGCACGGAGCGGCCTGCCAGCGACAGGGCCGCCGCCGCTCGCAAGCCGTCGGGGTTGCCACCGATCAGCACAGAGGGGGTAGAATCCAGGCGACGCGATTGCGAGGACAGCATGAGCATCCCCTATGACCAGGTGATGGCCCTGAGCAAGACCGGCATCTACGAGAGCCACTACCTGAAAGCCAACAGCCCGGATGGGCAGCTGGGATTCTGGATCAAGCACACCTTCTTCCGGCCCAAGGCCGGAACGCAGGTGGTGGAGCTGTGGTTCATCTGGTTCGAGCGCGGCAAGCCGCCCCGCGTGGTGCGCACCGACGTGCCCTGGAAGCGCATCAGCTTCGGCCCGGGACTGGAGGCGGACCTGGGCGTGGCGGGCATCTCCACCAAGGCGGCCAGGGGCAGCCTGGGGGGGCTGAGCTGGGACCTGGGGCTGTCCGGCGGGCTCCCCCCCCTGCTGCACATGGGCTGGCGCCGGCTCTACCGCATGGGATTTCCCAAGAAGAAGATGCTGACACCCGTGCCCAACCTGCGCTTCGACGGCGAGCTGCGCCTGGACGGCAGTCGCATCCCCGTCCAGTCCTGGATCGGCCTGCGAGGCCACAACTGGGGCACCCAGCACGCCCACACCTATGCCTACGGCAACTGCAACCTGTGGGACGACGGCCGCGAGCGCACCGTGGACGGCTTCACGGCGCGCATCCTGCTGGCTGGCCGCCCCTCCCCCGCGCTGTCCAGCCTCTGCGTGCGGGCCCCGGAGGGGGATCGGGAGCTGACGCGCCCGCGCCAGTGGCTGCGCCACGGCCGCATCGCCCCCACTCGCTGGCAGATCCGGCGCCCCACCACGCACCTGCTGATGGAGTGCGAGCCCCAGCAGATGGTGGGCCTGCGCTACAATCAACCCGCCGGGGGCGAGCAGTACTGCTACAACACCAAGTTCGCGCGCGTCAGTCTGCGCCTGGGAACCACGCGCTTGAGCAGCAACGCGGGTGAGCTGGAGACCTTCTTCCCCAAGCCCCTGCCCGACATCCCGCTACATCCACCGGCCGGCTGGACGGCCGAGAAGGGGACCTACGACAGCGCCGCGGCCAGGGGGCCTTGAGAGCCCGGGAGCCAGGGGATCAGAGCGATTTCGCCCGAGACAGGCCGTCGCGGTACATACCGATGTTGGGACGCAGCTCCGCCGCCTTGCCCCAGCAGGTGACCGCCTCGATGCGGTCGCCCTTCATGATGTGCAGCTCGCCCTTCTTGCCCAGCAGCTCCGCCGAGGCGTCGATCATGTCGGACTCGATCTTCTCCGCGCGGTAGGCGCGCCTGCGCTTGTCGTCGCTCAGGAACTCGTGCGCCTCCTCCACGGCCTTCATGATCTCGGCCAGCGAGGCCATCAGCTCGGGGGGCAGATCGCGGTAGGCCTGGTCTCCGAACTCGCGCTGCAGGCGCTCGTAGCCCTCCCGCACCTCGTCGGGCAGGCAGATCCAGTGGATCTCCAGGATGTCGAAGTGGCTGCCGGCCCTTACCTGGCTGACCTTCTGCTTGATGCGGTGGGTGACCCGCTGGATGAAGCGGGAGCGGGTCTCTTCCTGGCGATAGTCCATGAAGCCCATCTCGTTGAGGGCCCAGGCCATGGCAGAGGTGTCCGTACGGCTGAGGTTGGAGACGCTGAACAGCTCACGCAGGCGCCAGGAGTTGGAGCCCATGATCTCCAGGAACTTGCGTTCGTGACTCTTGAAGTTGATCTCGGCCACCGTCTCGGCCACGCCTGGCGCGAAGAAGACGTAGCGGTCCATGTTGGGACGATGAGCCGCGCCGAGCCGCTCGGAGGAGAGCTCCTTGGTGTAGGCCAGCAGCGCCCGGAACAGGATGGAGGGCACCTGCAGCGGCGGCGTGATGAAGCGCTCGGGCAGGTCGGCCAGGGCGAAGAACGCCCAGGCTCCGGAGGAGAGCCGCATCACCTTCTGCAGGTGCAGCTCCACCTGCTTCTGCAGGGCCATCACCAGCTGGGGGAAGTTGATCACACCCTGCTGGATCAGCGCCTCGCCCTGCCGGATGTTCTGGTCCTCCATGATCTGGAGGCTGCGCTGCAGCTGCTCGCGATCCACGCGCCCCGCACGGAAGAGCAAGACGCCCAGCACCGAGCGCTGGTCCACCGGATCCACGCGCCAGCCCACCGGACCGCCCCGCTGCCAGAAGCCGAAGCGCCGCGTGCCGTCGTCGCCGACCACCACCATCAAGCCCGTGGCCCGCTCGATGGCCAGCTTCACCATGGCATCGCGCAGGGTCCTGTCCCCCAACACCCCCTCGAGAGCCGGCTCCATGCCCGAGAGATCGGGGACGGGGAAGCCGCGCTCTCCCGGGGCCTGGGCCTGGACGACCGGCGCCGGCGCCTGCCCGGGCTGCACGGCCGGTTGCTGGGCCAGGCGCTGCCGCAGCTCCGTCAGCTCGCCCTCGGCGGCCTGGTGGGCCGCAGAGGCGGCCTGGTACACGGCCGACTCCATCACCTCTCGGGACACCACATCGCCCGTGCCCAGCAGGTAGCGCCTGACCTCGTCCACCATGCTGAAGAGCTGGTCGAAGCCCTGCTGCACCTCGAAGGGGATCTCGACCAGCTTGGCGCCCACGCTGCCGTCGGGGGCCCGCGAGACGACCTGGGCCGGGATGGGCCCCAGTCGTCCGACGATGGGCAGCACGAGATCGAGCTTGAACTCCGGGGCCAGCGCGCCGTCGACGATCCCGGCCGGGATCTCCAGGGCGCGCAGCTTGATGGTTTCATGATAGTCATCGAGGAACTCCCCGATGCCCTTGTAGTGCCTGCTGGCTTGACGTACTGCCATGACAACGCTCCGATGTCCAGGATAACAGATTGGGCCCGAATGCATGGCGACGGCAGCGCAGGTCGTGATATCCGGAAGACACTCCACTCCCTCGAAACAAAGGAAGACCCGTGGCAACCTTCGACACCTCCGACTTCCGCAATGGCCTCAAAGTGGAAATCGATGGCGATCCGTACTTCATCACCTGGTTCCAGTTCGTGAAGCCGGGCAAGGGCAACGCCTTCACGCGCACCAAGCTCAAGAACATGCTCACGGGATCGGTCATCGAGCGCACCTACCGCACCGGCGAGAAGCTCAAGGCGGCGGATGTGGACGAGCAGCCGATGCAGTACCTCTACAGCGACGGCGACAGCTTCCACTTCATGAACATGGAGACCTATGACCAGCTGGCTCTGCCTGCCGACAGCATCGAGGAAGAGTCGAAGTACCTCACCGAGAACCTCGACATCACCGTGATGTTCTTCAAGGGGCGCGCGGTCAGCATCACCCTGCCGAACTTCATCGAGAGCGAGATCCAGTACTGCGAGCCGGGGGTGCGCGGAAACACGGCCACGGGCGCAACCAAGAACGCGGAGCTGGCCTGCGGCGCCACAGTGCAGGTGCCGCTCTTCGTGGAGCAGGGCGAGACGATCAAGCTGGATACGCGCACCGGCGAGTACGTCTGCCGCGTGCAGAGCTAGGAGACTAGCCCTTCTCCATCTGGGCCAGCACGCGCTCCACCTTGGCCAGCGTGGCGTCGTCCATGCGGTACTCGATGCCCATTCCCTGCTCCTGGCCTGCGGACAGGGTGGCCAGGGCCTGGCTCGACCAGGTGACCACACCCGGGAAGACGAGGGGTGCCTCGAGCTGCGGAGCGCGCACCTCGAAGATGCACTCACGCCCCAGCGGCAGGGGCTTGGGCGTGCGGATGAACGCGCCCCCGCGGCGCAAGTTCTCCCTGTACTCCAACAGGAAGGCCTCGGCGCTCTTGTAGTTCATCTTCAGACGCGCGGGCTTCTTGCGCGGCGTAGCGCCCTTGGGGGCACTTTCATCAGTGGAGCTTCCAGCGGGGGGTGCGCTGGGCGGGGAGGGCCGCGCGCGCTTCTGCTTCACCACCGTGTCGTCCTCGTCCTCGCTGCCCCACATGGGGAGCTCATCTTCCAGGTCGTCGGGCAGGGCCAGCAAGTCGTCCTCTCCCAGGTCGCCCACGGGCAGGTCATCCGCCTCCTGCTCGCCCTCGTCGTCCCAGAGGTCGCCCTCGTCCTCGGTGAAGGGCATGTCGCCTGCGGCCAGGGCCTCACCCGCCATGCCCAGGGACGCGGGAGCGGTCGCTTCGAGGGGCTCCATGTCCAGATCGGCGTCTTCCAGGTCGGCCACGCTGACGTCTTCCACCGCGTTGTCGTCGACGCCGGTAGGCAGGTCGATCTGGATATCGCTGTAGGCCTTTCCAGCTTCGTCAGCATCCAGCTCCGGCTCGGGCGAGGTCCGCGGAGCGGGTGAACCGGACTGCGCATCGCCAACCAGCTTGACCGCCTTTTCCTTCGCTCCCTGGGCGCTGGCACCCTGCGCAGCCTCGTCTCCCACTTGCTTGGGCTTCTCCTGGGTCTTCCCACGCCCCCCGAACATGCGCCCCAGAAAAGAAGAGAAGCGCGAGACCTGTTCCTTGCCGGCTGCGTCCGTCTCCGGCTCCTCCTCGGGTGCCAGCGCCTCCTCGAGGTCCGGCTTGGGTTCGTCGGAGGTCAACAGACCCCTGTCTCGCTGCACGTCGCCGGTCAGGTCGGGCCTCACCGCCTTGGCGCTGCTCTCCTGGCTGGCGATCTCAGCGTAGTTGCGGATGGTGATCTGCTTGCGCTCCCCCGTAGCGGCCTCGGTGGCCTGGACGTGGAGCATGCCATTGGCGTCGAGTCGGAAGCTTACGTTCACCTTGGCTTCCATGGCAGGCATCGGCGTGATGCCTTCCATGATGAACTCCCCCAGGAACTCGTTCTCTTCGGCCTGCTGCTGCTCGCCCTGTCGTACGGTGACGCGCACGCGATCCTGGTTCTCGTGCACCGTGGAGAAGATGCGGGTCCTGCTGGTGGGGATCTTGGTGTTTCTGGGGATTACGGGCGCAAACATGCCGCCCACCGAGTCGATGCCCAGGTCGAAGGGGGTCACATCCAGCAGAATGGAGCCCGATTCCGCAGGATCCACCAGGGTGTTGGCGTGAACCGCCGCCCCCACCGCCACCACCTCTTCGGGGTGCACCGAGCGATTCGGCTCACGGCCGAGGAAGCCCGAGAGCGCTTCGCGCACCTTGGGCATCCTTGTCTGCCCGCCCACCAGGATCACGTCGTCGATCTGCCCGACCGCGATGCCGGCGTCGGAGAGCGTGCGCTGGGTGACATCGATGGTCCTGGAGACCAGATCGTCCACCAGGGCCTCCAGGGTCTGCCTGGAGACGACCATCTCAAGGGAGGTGTCGTCCAGGATGCGCGGGATCAGCACCGTCGTGCGATCCGTGAAGGAGAGCTCGCACTTGGCCCGCTCGGCCGCGTCCTTGAGGCGCTGCAGGGCGGTGCGATCCTCTCTCAAGTCCACGCCATGCTGGGTCTGGAAATGATCGGACAGGTGATCCACCAGGCGGAAATCGAAGTCCTCGCCGCCCAGGAAGCTGTCGCCACGGGTGGCCTGGATCTCGTAGACACCGTTGGAGATGCGCAGCACGCAGACGTCGAAGGTGCCGCCACCCAGGTCGAAGATCACCAGCTGCCGGTCGAGGTCCTTGCGATAGCCATAGGCCAGAGCCGCAGCGGTGGGCTCGTTGATGAGCCGCTCGCAGCGCAGGCCGGTCATGCGCGCAGCCTCAAGGGTGGCCTCTCGCTGGGCATGCGTGAAGTACGCGGGGACCGTGATCACCGCCTCTTCCACGGACTCGCCCAGGGCGCGCTCGGCGATCTGCCGTGCCACCTGCAGGATGATGGAAGAGGCCTCGGCCGGGCTCAAGAACTCATCGCCCAGCCCGACGAGCACGCCACCATCGCTGGCCTGTTGAATGCGGAATCCCACTCGCTCCGAGGTTCTCACCACCTCCGGGCTGTCGAAGCGCCGGCCGATCAAGCGCTTGATGGCGTAGACCGTGGCGTCAGGCGCGCTCAAGATGAGGTTCTTGGCCGCCTGACCAATGACGTAGCGGCCGTCGCCCTTCGAGGAGACACAAGAAGGAAGCACCTTGTAGCCCTTCTCATCTTCCAGGACCTTGGGACGGCCATCCACGACGACGGCGACGGCGGTATTGGTCGTTCCCAAGTCGATGCCAATGCTCTTGCTCATGCAGGATCCACTTCAATAGGATTTACGGACGGGAATATACCAGCTTGACGCGTCCCGAGGCACAGCCTCGGCTCAAGTTGTGCCTGCATCGCCGAACAGCGGCAGCTGAGGTCTGGCCGCGGTGTCGCGCAATCCCGGGGGTGCGCGCCCCCCGACGCAGAAGGCGCAGAAATCCGAAACCCGGCTGCCCAGGGCCCAGACCAGCCCATCTTGCGAGAGCGCAACCACGCTGTCGGGCTGGTCCCCACCTTGCTCGTCCCGACCGGGCTGGAGAAGGGGCGCGCCGTGCCGCACACCACAGGGACAAGGCGCGACGAGGGGCGGTGCGCTGAGGCGCAGATGGACCTGGCGAGCCCCGGTCTGGCGCAGCGCCATGACCGCCATGCGCCACTCCGCTTCCAGAACCGCCGGGTCGAGCACCAGGACCACCCGTGAGCCGCCGACAGCCCCCACGACCGCCTCGAGCCGGCCGCCAGCGGGCAGCCCCCCAGCTTGCAGCCCAGCGCCGCGGCGCAGCAGCCCGGCTCCACAGGGCGTCCCGAGCGCCGCGGCGTAGCCCATGGCCACCACCGAGCACTCGCCTGGCAGCCACAGCACGAGGTCCGCTTCCGTTGGCGCCTCCCGTGCCAGACGCCGGCCCAGCCGCTGCCGGAATTCGTAGACGCCCAGGCCCCCGCAGACGCCATCCATGGCCTGAAACCTGAGGCACTCCTGCAGGCAGACGGCCGGGTCCTTTCGCGGCCATGGCCGCAGGCTCATGGCCGGGGAGCCTTCCTCCAGGATCACCATCTCGCCCGGCGCCACCTCACGTGTCGCGGCGCCACCCATGGCGCGGATGGCACCCTGCTCCGACGCGACCATGTGAGCCGCGCCCAGCTCGCCGAGCCAGAGAGGCCGATAGCCGCGGGGATCCCGTGTGGCCACCAGGAGCTGCTCTCCCCCGACCACCCCGGCGAAGGCGCCCGTCACCTGGCCCAGGCCATCCACCAGTCGGTTGACCAGTGTACGCTGCCGGCTCTGGGCCAGCAGGTGCAGCAGCAGCTCCGCCTGCCCTCCATCGCGCGCCAGGGCTCCCCGGCCGGACACCGTATCCCAGAGCTCCGCCGCGTCGAAGAGACCGCCACAGAGCACGGCCACCACCGGCGAACCGGCGATGGCTCCGCTGGCAGGCTGCGCGCCTGCCGCTCTTCCCACTTGGGGCCGACCGGCCGCGCTGGACGGCCCCGCATAGGCCGCCCCCCAACGAAGGGCGGGATGCGATCCGGCCCAGGCGCGCAGCTCGGCCAGGCTGGAAGCGCCCCGGCGCACCTCCACGCCATGACCCAGCGTCGAGACTGCGGCGCCCAGCCGCTCCGGCCCGCGTCGGGTCAGGGAAGCGAGACCGTCCGCCAGCAGCGAAGCGGGATGCGAGGCGCCCACCAAGGCGACGAGCCCGCCGGTCGCCAGGGGCCCGATTCCCGAGCCGCCTGGTTCCGGGGTCGGGGAGGAGGAGGGCGAAGCGCCCGCACGCGCGCGAATCATGGCTCGTCCGCCTGGCCCGGCTCCGCCTCTTGATCAGCGTCGGCCTGCCGTCGCGCGGCTCGTCGCTGCCTGGAAGAGACCTCGAGCTGCAGCGTGATGCCGGGCTCGACGATGAAGGGAACATCGCAGAGCGTGTAGTCGCCCCGCGGCAGCAGGCCTTCGAAACGGCCATCGTGGGCGACATCGCTGATGGCGTGATCCACAGCTGCGCGCTGGTCGGGGGCGAAGGGCATCACCCTGGGCGCCAGCTCGGCGTCACGGGCCTTGGGGACGGAGAGCACCACCTGGCCGTAAGAGCTCGCGATATTGCGCAGCCAATCGCCGACCTCCTTGCTGGTCTGCAGCTTTGCCGCGCGCTCCAGGCGGCTCCTGGCGGCCTCGACATCGCCCACACCCCGTGCGGCGTAGGCGCCAAAGAGCAGATCCTGGAAATCCAGCTCGACGCCTATGGCCTCCAGCTCCAGGAACTTGCGCTCCAGGCCCGACCAGATCTGGCGGGAAGCCAGCTGCGCCATCTCCTCCGCCAGGCGTTGATGTTCCCCCTCCAGCAGCTCCGGCGAGACCACCTCCGCGTCGCGTTGCTCCGCCAACACCCGCGGCACAGCGGCGAGCTGGATCACGATCAGCGCGCTGGCCAGCGGGATGCAGGCAACCATCGTCTTCTCTCCAAGAGGCGGGATTCCGCGGCCAGCAACATATCACCTCGACACGCCGCTCCGGCAGTGCATTTCATATTGACGCCAGTCCCAGCCCTCCCCCAGCGTGCTACGTTTCGCTAACCGGAAACAGCTGGGGGGGCATACCCCCCCCCAAGTCGCGCTCCGCGCTCCCCCCCCGCGATGCCCTCCACCGTAGGAGCGCCAGGCCGGCCCTGGTTTGATAACCCAGGGACGACCAGGCTGGCCGGTGGGGAACTATCCAGCAACAGGCCGCTACGGAAACGATGTCGAAACGCCCCCGCAGCCGCCGCCATGCCAGGGCCTGCAAGGTGATCAACCGCCTCGCGCTGCCCCACGGTGTCGCGGCCGTCGTCGCCCTGCCCCGAGGGCTGCCCTCCTTGCCCAGCCCCGAGCTCAAGAGGCTTCACCCCCAGGAGCGGGCCTACGCTTCCGAGCTGAAGGGTCACCGGCAGGTGCAGTGGGTCGGCGGGCGCTTGGCGCTGCGCGCGGCGTTGGGTCACCTGGGGCAGGAGCCCATTCCCTGCCTCAGTCAGGCTGACGGCGGCATCGAGCTGCCGCAGGAGCTGGTGGCATCCGTGAGCCACAAGCGCGATCTGGCGGTCGGCATGGTGGGATTTCGTAGCGCTGGGACACTCGGCGTGGACCTGGAGACCCTGGAACCTGCCCGCAGCCACCTGGCCCCCAGGATCCTCACCGCCGAGGAGCTGCAGGCGGTGGACGGGCTGGAGCCGGATCGGCGCTGGCTCGCCATCCTGCTGCGCTTCACCATCAAGGAGGCCATCTACAAGGCCCTGTACCCTCGCGTGCAGCGCTATATCGGGTTCGACGAAGCGCAGATCGTCATTCATCCCAACGGGCTCGCTGATGTTCGCCTGCAGCTGGAACAGGCCGAGGGCCCCTACCTGGCGGACGCGCGCTACCACTGGCTCCACGAGCACGTGCTGGCTTCGGTGCGCATTCGCCGTCAGCCCGCGGAACGCGGGGCTCAAGAGCCTTCGAAGGCGGGCGACCAGGCTTCCAGCTCCTCCGAGAAGAGCGGCTGCGACCCAGCCCCATCTTCCGAGAGCGACAGCCAGTAGAGCGACGAGCGGCCCTGCCCGGTGGCGGCCAGGACCACGATGTCTCCCGAGGCAGCCACGGCGGAGAGCGCGCTGCACCCCGTGTCGATCTCCCGCACCAGGCCCGCCTCGCTCAACATCAGGCTGGTCCGCCCGTCTTGCCTGCGCAGGAAGACGAAGCGCTCGGCCTCGATGGGCGCGGGGCTGGAATCCAGCGCGCCAGGGGGCGGCTGGCTGCGCCTCTCGGGAGCCTCCTCCTTCCTCCCGGACCAGGCGAAGATGCCTGCCCCCGCATCCCGAGCGGCAGGCTCGACGGCAGCCCCATACCAGATCTCGCCCTGGAAGCGCTGGGGTGTGAAGCGCACGCCAGGCACCCGCAGGAGCGCCTGCCCCCGCTCGTCGCAGAGATCGGGCCCTGGGCATTCCTCGATCCTGGCCGTCTTCATCGGGACCTCGCGCGCCAACCCTCCTTCCGCTGGCACGCGCCAGAGCCTGCCACGAGCGCGGAACTGCAGCGCGGCGGGCAGCCGCACACCGCTGGCCAGGGGAGCGGCCAGAAGCTGTTCGACCTCTGGCAAGGCCAGGTAGAGCTCCAGCGGCAGGACCGCGAAGGGCGGCTGGGGGGCATCCGCCAACAGCTCGAGGGCGCGCGCGTCTTCCCCTGCCCGCGCCGCCAGCGCCACCCCCATCCAGATGGCGCGATCAGCTTCCGCGCCGCGCAGGGCCAGGCCCTCGCCCGTGGGCAAGGCCGCCAGCGCCTGCTCGATGGACAGGTGGGCCTCCTGGTGCTCCCCAAGCTGCAGGCGGGCCTCGGACAGCAGGGAATGGAAGCGCCAGGGAGGGATGTTCCCGAGAGACGAGGCCTCGGTGCCCGCGAGGGGTTCCAGCAGCTGCAGAGCCTCGTGCGCCTGGTGGAGATCCAGGCGGCAGCGGGCGGTCCACCACAGCGCATCGACGCTGCCCGTTCGCCCCTGCAACGCCTCGAGCACGACAAGCGCCGCAGCGGGGCCCTGGTCGAAATAGACGCGGATGCCCCCTGCCAGGTCCGTGGCACAGCCCCCCGCATCGACCGCCGGGAGGGCGGACTGGGTCAGAAACGCCACCAGCAAGCTCGACCACACGTCCGGATGTAGCCCTCGGGCGCCGGCAGGACAACAGGATGTCTTGCATTCGCAGGGACAGCTTCCTACAATGCGCCGCAGCACTAGAACTGGAGAGTGGCTCATGGCCAACCAGGACACGACCTCCTTGCCCGACCTGTTCAAGCAGTGGAGAGGGGGTGATGGCAACGCGGGCCAGGAAATGGCGCGGCGCTTCAGCGATTGGTACTACGCGATCACCGTTTCTCGACTGGGCGAGAACGAGGGACGCGACCCCTTGCAGCGTTCTTGCGACCGCTTCGCGAGAGAGATCGTCAAGCTGAACAGCGCCTCGCAGCTGATGGACTGGGCGCAGGGCATCATCCGCCGGGAGCTCGAGCAGGCCGGCAATCGCATCTCCGGCGGCGATTTCCCGAACGCCTTGACCGACCGCCGCTCCCCCACCGAGCTGCTGCAGTCCGCCTGGAGCGAGCTCCCGCGGCAGCAGCTTGTACTGCTGGACCACGCCTACAACGTCGACTACGACCTGGACACCCTGGTTGAAGAGGCCGAGGAAGCGGGTGGTTTCCCCATCGCCCTGCTGCGCGCCCGCCTCTCCCTCAAGCGTTGGCTGCGGGACGCCCGCGGCGTACCCCTGGCCGTCGTGCCCGATGAGCCCAACCTGGACTGCGCACCCATGCCGATCTACGAGGCCGGGCGCATGACCGCCGAGAACGAAGAGGCGCGCTTCGAGCGCTGGATGCTGTCCCGCTTCGAGCTCTGCCGAGATGTGGCCGAGTTCGCCGTTTTCTCCCTGGCGATGCGTTCAGGCGCGCTGCATGACGCGCCCCCACCCGACCGGGCCGCGCCCGTCGCAGCCCCCTCCGCTCCCCAAGAACCGGCCCCATCGGCGGCCCCCGCGCGCGCCCAGCCCGCACCCGCAGGCGGGGCCTCGCCAGCTGACAGCAAGAAGCCCTCGGGCGGCACGATGGTCCGCATGATCGTGCTGGGCGGCATCGTGGTCATGCTCGTGCTGACCGTGCTGCTGGGCTTGCTCTGGCGCTTCGTGCTGTAGGTCCCCGTGTCCACGGACCAGGGTCCCTCCATACTGCGCGGCGCGGACCAGGCGGCGATGACCGCCCTGCGCCTGCACAAGACCCGCGAGGCCTTCCAGAACCACGACCTCACGACCGCCCTGTTGGAGGCCGAGGAGCTGCTGGACGAAGATCCGCACAACATCACCGCGCTGGAGGTGCTGGGGGACATCGAGCTCGAGATGGGCCACGGCAGAGAGGCCTCGCTGGTCTACCAGGCGCTGCTGCGGACAGATCCCGACAACGCCAGCTACCTGGGAGGCCTGACCATCGCGCGCTTCCTGGAGACCGATTTCGAGGGCGCCCTGGTATCGGGCCAGAGGGCGGTCGAGCTGGCCCCGGAGATGGCCGAGGCCCATGCCTACCTGGCGCTGGCCAACGAACGGCTGGGGCAGCACGAAGCTGCCCGCCGCAGCATGGACTGCGCTTCCAAGCTGGATCCTGAGACCTATCGGCCCCCCATACCGCAGGAGCAGGTGCCCTGGTCGGCCCTGCTGACGGAGGCGTTGGCCCTGCTCCCCTCCGCCCTGCGCTCCTTCTACGAGCGCGTCCCTGTCGTCTGGCACGACCTGCCGGACACAGGCGTGCTGCGGGCCACGGATCCGCCCATCACGCCGCTGGTGCTGGCCCTGTACGAGGGCTCGCCCTCCGATGAGGGGCGCGGCGCCGGGCTGCTCCCGCGCTCCATGCGCATCTACCAGGGCAATGCGCGTCGTTTCGCCCACGACATGCAGCGCCTGGCCGCCGACCTCGGCCAGGCCCTGGGATTCGAGGCCGCCGACTGGCTGGGCATCCCCTTCCCTCTGGAAGAAGAAGAGGAATGAGGCTCACCGTCCTGGGCAGCGGTACCCACATCGCCCACCCTGATCGGGGTCCCTCGGGCCTGCTCCTGCAGCGGGCGGGCCGCTCCATCCTGGTGGATGGGGGCAGTGGCAGCTTGCAGCGCCTGGCTCGTGCCGGCGTCAACCCAGCCTGGCTCGACGCGGGGGTCTACACCCATCGCCACCTGGACCACTGCGCCGACCTCGCGCCGCTGCTCTTCTCCATGCGCCAGGAGAAGGACCCACCGCGCCGGCACGACTACCCCATCTACGCGGGCGCCGGATTCAAGGAGCACCTCGCTGGCCTGCTGGCGCTATACGGCTCCTCCATCGCCCCTGTCCGCTTCCGCGCCCCGGTGGTGGAGCTGCCCCTGGATGGCCCGGGTCAGGCCGAGCTGCCCGGAGGCCTGCGCCTGGACAGCCTGCCCGCGAACCATGAGCAGGGTGCGCTGCACCTGCGCTTCGCCACACCCGAAGGTCGCACCATCACCATCTCGGGCGACAGCGGGCCTTCCGATGACCTGGAGGATCTGGCCGCCGGCACGGATCTGTTGGTCTGCGAGTGCGCATTGCCGCCGAAAGAAACCTATGCGGGCCACATGAACGCCGATGACGTGGCGCGCCTGGTGGCTGCGGCCCGTCCCCGCCAGGTGATCCTGGTCCACCTCTACCCGCGGCCGGATCCGCAGGCGGATCTGCGGCGCATCGCCAGCACCGGCGTACCTGTGCTGCGGGCGCGAGACGGCCAACGTTTCGATCTCACCTGAGTGGCGACTTCAGGGCTCGACCGCGGCCCAGTGATCGAGCACGAGGCTTCCCGCGCGCCACACCCGCACCTGGACCCCCTCCGCTCCTGGCTTCCAAGCCCAGGCACGGACCTGCAGCTGAACCTGATCGGACTGCCGCAGCTCCAGCTCCAGCGGGGGCTCCAGTACGGCCGCCCCTAGCGCACCGGCGCTGGCCTGCAGCTCCATGCGGTCGCCCGGTTCGCCGAGCACCAGCAGGCGTCCCGCCACCGTTCTGGCGTCCGGAGCGTGCAGCTGTCCCAGCGTGTCCCAGGGCGTCCAGTACGCTGCGTCCGCCTCTGGCTGACCCCAGGGCTCCGGGACAGGCAAGCCAGGGGGCGCCACGACCCGCCAGGGCACGGCCGGCAGCTCCGCCTGCCGGGCTCCCGCCCGCACGATCCACGGCCCCAGCTCCCCCTGGCCTGCGCGCATGGCGCCCAGGCCGTAGGACAGGCGACGAGAACACTGGTCGTCCTCGCAGCTGCGGTCGTCGATGACCTTGCGCAGCGCAAAACCCTCTGGCAGCGGGCTGGGCGGGACCAGGCTCAACGCCACTCCGGGATCCATGGACAGCTCGAGCTGCAGATCGTAGCGTTCTCCCAGCAGGATGCTGCCCTCTTCTCCGGCCAGCGTGGCCCGCAGGGGAGCGGAACCCAGCAGCGGCTGCAGCAGCCCGCGCGCCACCAGCGGCTGGAAATCGGAGTCCCGCCGCGCGGAATCCCGCAGCTGCGGATCCTCCTTCAAGGCGCGCTCCAGCTCGGCCAGCGCCTGCTCATGACGCCCAAGGCCCGCCATCCAGGCTGCCCGGTTGTAGCGCACTTGCGGTGTGATCATGGACGGCGCCAGACCGTGTTCCAATAGATCCAGGGCGCCCTGAAGATCCCCCGCCTGCGCCAGGGCCCAGGCCTGCCAGGACAGCAGAGTGCCCGAGCCGGGATCGAGGCGCGCCGCCTCTTCGAAGGCCCGCGCCGCCTCCAGGGGCTGGCCCGCTTCCAGCAGCCCGCGGCCCTGCCCGTAGAGCTCGAGCGCATCGGCGGTGGGGGCGAGGTCTCCACGGCAGGAGGCCGTCAGCCCAGCGAGCAGAAAGAACCCTCTCATGACAACAGGCCTATCAAGGCGAGCTGCCGCCCGGCTCGTGGCCCGTCTCTGCGATAGGAGTGGTATGCGGGATCGCAGCATGTGCAGGTCGGGAGCGCGCTCACAGAGGCCAGGCCCAGACGCTGCAGGAGCCAAAGGTTGACCGCCCGCAGGTCCGCATGGGCGTGCGATGCTGCGAGCGCGTGGTCCTTCACTTCCGAGCGCCAGACCTGCGCGGGCGCCAGGGCGTGCAGCCGCTCCAGCACCTCCGGGCCCACCTCGTAGCAGCAGGCGCCGATGGCGGGCCCCAGCGCCGCGCGCAGCTGGGTCGGACGACAGCCGCAATGACGCGCCAGCGCGACAGCTGCCTTGCGCGCGATGCCCGCCGCGGTTCCACGCCAACCCGCGTGCACGGCGGCGACGGCCCCGGGACCGGCCAGCAGGATGGGCACGCAGTCGGCCGTGCGCACCGCCACCACCAACCCGGGTTCGTCGCATATCAGCGCGTCCGCCTGCCCCACGGGCCACAGAGGATGCCCCCGACGCGCGCAGAGCACGCGGTCGCCGTGCACCTGCTCCACGACGCCCGCTCGCGCGCCCGGCATTCCCAGCCGCTCCAGGATCGGCGCCATCTGCGCCTCCTGCCCCGCCGAGGGCAGCGGAGCGGCCAGATCCCGACCCGTGAAACCGGCCCGCACGGCGAAGGCCTGCTCGAGCTGTCGCGCATGAATCATCCGGCACCTCCGCAGGCTGCAGCGACACGCGATACCGGGTACCATTGAGTCTCTTGCCAAGCCACCCTCAACCGTGCCCAGAGAGAATGACGATGTCCCTCGTCCGGACGCGCGCAGCGCTCCCACTCCTGCTTTCGCTGCTGGGTCCAGTGGCCTGCGACTCCACTACGGAAGGCTCGGGCGAGCTGGTGGATTTCCACCTCAGCCTGGTCCCGGTGCTCCCTCCCAGCCACGAAGAGATCTTCGACCAGGTGGTCCTGCTGGACGTGGTCACCCAGGACTCGAGTGGCAACACCATCGATCGCATGAGCATCTCGGCCCCGGAGCGCTACACCCAGGAGTCCGTGACCGGCCTGACGGCGCTGGCGGCGGACACCGTCATCGCTCTCGAGGGCTACGACGCGGAGGGCGAGCTGGTGGTCTGGGGGCGCACAGCCGCCCTCACCGTCGAAGCGCGCGAGGAGCTCAAGCTGACCGTCTTCGCCAGCGGTCCCGGCGAGTTCTCCGTCTTCGAGGAGCTGGAGACGCCCACCTGGGGTGCGGCGGTGGTCTCCGACGGCCAAGGCCGCTTCCACGTGCTGGGCGGGCTGACCGGCGACCTGCAGGATTCCGGTGTCAGCGGCCTGATCTGGTCCTTGGACCTCCTGCCTCCGGCCTCCGATCTGGCTCCGGTCGAGCGGGGCAGCTTACCCAACACCTGGGAGACCTGGGCGGACGACAAGTATGGGATCTCCGCCCGCGCCCACCTCACGGCCACCCTGCTGTCCGCCGGTGACCACGCCGACCTGGGCAAGATCCTGGTGGCGGGCGGCTGGGCGGACTGGGAGGACGACGGCGCCCTCACGGCCCAGGCCTTTCTCTACGATCCCGCCTCTGGCGATCCGGAGCTATCCGGTGACATGGTCCCGGAGCTGCTCGACGACATGGTCCAGGCCCGGGCCGGGCACCAGGCCTTTCTCCTGCCTTCAGGCCATGTGGTCCTGATCGGAGGCTATGCCCACTTCGACACGCACACCGAATGCGCCCGCTCCATCGAGGTCTACGATCCGTCGGCCAGGACCTTCACCAAGGCCGACTGGGGCAGCGACAAGCGCTGCGCGCTGGACGGGGCGGGTGCGATCATCGCCGACGACCAGGTGCTCTATTGCGGCGGCGTGTACTGGGAGGGCTTCAGCTACGGCGCGTACGACGAGTGCCTGATCGTCGACTCCAGCGGCGCGGTCAGCGACGAGGACGCAGAGGATGTGCCCGATCTGCCCGTCCCCCTGCTCTTCCCCGCCATGGCGGCCCTCGAGGGGGGGCGCGCCCTGATCAGCGGCGGCGTGGAGCTGGAGGACCTGGCCAGCAGCGGCGAGGAGATCACGGCCGGCAACCGCGCCTGGATCTACGACCCGGCCAGCACCAGCTGGAGCGAGACCTCGCAGCCCATGAACGTTCGGCGGGCCGGGCATATGGCCGTCGCCCTCGACGACGGCCGCGTGCTCGTGGCCGGTGGCGCCGTCACCATGGTCGGGGCCGGGGAGTACATCAACCAGACCAACCTCTGTGCCGAGATCTACGATCCGGACGAGGGGAGCTGGACGCCGTTGACCGTCTGCAACGAGGACTCCGAAGTGGGCAGCCTGCCCCAGGCCATCTTCCGGCCCTCCTACGCCACCGATCCCATCTACGGCACCCTGCTCGTAGGAGGCTTGACTGAGGACGACCGGCAGTTCAGCCCTACCGTCAGCATGTTCATGCCTGGGCCGGGTGCGGCCTCGGAATAGGGCGGGCCCGATCGAAAACCGCGGCTCGCGGGGTGCCGGCCGGATCAGAGCGCGCGCAGCTCGGCCAGTCCGTACCCCAGGTCGCTCAACAGCAGGTCGGGTCCGGCCGCCCGCAGCTCCTCCGGCGAGCTCCACCCCGTGCGCACGCCCACGGCCAGGGCGCCGGCCTGGCGGGCCGCCAGGATGTCCTGCGGCGTGTCGCCGATCATCACCGCGCGGTCGAACGCCAGGCCCAGGGTTCGGGCCTGCGCCATGGCAGCCGCCACCAGCGCGGTTCGGCTCTGGCCGTCTTCCGAGAAGGCGCCCAGGGCGAAGCGCTCCCAGAGCCCAAAGGCCTCCAGCTTGGCCCGCGCCCCGACCCGCCAGTTGCCCGTCACCAGGCCCAAGGCCCCGCGAGCGCCCAGCGCGTCCAGGGCGGACACCACGCCGGGACAGAGCGCCTGCTCCGGATATCGTCCGGGATCCATGGCCTGGCCCATGATCTGCGCGAAGCGCGCCTTGAAGCGCTGGCGGATATCACCGTCCAGGGGCAAGCCGTGCTCGCGGTGGACCCGGACCAGCAGGCCATCGTCCAGCGCGCCCCGAAAGTCCACGCCCGCGTAGGCGTCGGGGATGCCGTACAGCTCGAGGAAGGCCTGCTCAAGCGCCCGCTGGCCCGCCCCTCCCGCGCGCAGCAGCGTGCCGTCGATGTCGAAGAGGTAGAGCCTCACGGGGTCCAGTCCCGCGGCGAAGCTCGCAGCAGGCTAGCCACGCTGGCCGTGACCAGGTGGTCCACGGGCTGCCCCGCCGCCAGCCGGCGGCGGATCTGGGTGCTGCTGATCTCCGGAAAGCTGGGAGACTCGGCCACCGGGTCGTGACCAGCCCGCCCGACCACGATGGGGGTGAAGTCCTGCTGGATGCGATCCCAACGATGCCAATGTTCCTTCTGCTCGAGCACGTCGGCCCCCACCACCAGCTGCAGCTGCACTCCCGGGTGGGTGGCCGCCAGGACCCGCAGCGTGCGCAGCGTGTAGCTGGGCGTGGGCAGCGTCGCTTCGATGGCCTCGACGCGCAGGCCGGAGCCCAGGTCCGCCGCCAGGGCGCGGCAGAGATCGACACGGAACGAAAAAGGGGCCAGGAGCTTGGAGAATGCGTGTTCATAGGCCGGAACCAGCCAGACCTCGTCCACGCGCCCGGTCCAGCGCAGCCAGCCACAGACCAGTGCATGCCCCACGTGGGGCGGGTTGAAGCTGCCTCCGTAGACGCCGATGCGCAAGGCATCTCCTGGCCGGGTGGGGGACGCGTGAACCTATCACGGGCGCCCTCCCCTCCCCCAGCCGATTTCATGATAGGCTGCGCTGTCGTCAAGCGGAACGGGAGCTCCCACCGGTGATCCGCCTCTACCATGTCACCAAGACCTACGGCGAGCAGCACGCCTTGAACGATGTGAGCTTCAAGGTGGCCAAAGGCGAGTTCTGCTACGTCACCGGTCCCAGCGGTGCCGGGAAATCCACGCTGCTGAAGCTGCTCTACGCAGCTGAGAAGCCCAGCGAAGGCAAGGTCCTGGTGGGCGGCGTGGACGCCTCGGACCTGCAGGCCCGGCGCCGGCCCTACCTGCGCCGCAACATCGGCGTCGTCTTCCAGGACTTCAAGCTGATTCCCTCGCGCTCCGTAGGCGAGAACGTGGGCCTGGCGCTGGAGGTGCTGGGCCACCGGCGGGCCATCATCCGCAGGCGCGTGCGGACCGTGCTCAGCACAGTCGGGCTCAAGGGGCGCGAAAGAGCCCTGCCCCGGACGCTCTCGGGCGGAGAGCAGCAGCGGGTGGCCGTGGCCCGGGCCATCGTCAACGATCCCGCCATCCTGCTGGCGGACGAGCCCACCGGCAACCTGGACGGCGCCATGGCCATCGAGGTGATCGAGATCCTGCAGGCCGTCAACCTGCGCGGCACCACGGTGCTGGTGGCCACCCACGACGTGGGCCTGATGGATCGCTTCCCCTACCGCCGCCTGCGCTTCGAAGGCGGGCGGCTGGTCCAGGAGCGCAAGTGCCGTCTATGATGCCCCATATCCTGCGTCGCGCGGTACGCAGCCTGTGGGAGAACCTCTCTCTGAACATCGTGGCCACCGGCGTGATCGCCGCGGCCGTGCTGCTGTTGGGAGTATTCCTGACGGTGATGGTCAACCTGGTATCCATCACCGCTGCCTGGGAACACGACGTGCACATCTCGGCCTACTTCCACCCGGACATCCCCGTGGAACGGCGCTTCGAGCTGCTGGAGCAGGTGGGTGCCATGGAGGGCGTGGAGGCGGTGCACTACGTCTCGGAGCAAGAGGCGCAGGAGTACCTGGTCTCCCGCATGCCCGAGGCCGCGCCCGTGCTCGAGGAGCTGGGCGCCGGCGTGCTCCCCAGCTCGCTGGAGATCACGCTGGGCTCCGAGTGGGCGCAACCCGACGCGGTCGGCCAGATGGCGGAAGCCCTGGCGCACCCGGAGTTCGAAGACCTGGACTACGGCCAGCAGTGGGTCGAGCGCTTCCACGCCTTCTTGGCGCTGCTCAAGCTGCTGGGCGTGATCATGGGTGGGCTGGTGGGCGTGGCCGCCATCTTCCTGGTGGCCAACGCCATCCACCTGGCGGTGTACAGCCGCCGCGACGAGCTGGAGACCATGAGGCTGGTGGGCGCCACCGACGACGCCATCATCGCTCCCTTCCTGCTCGAGGGCCTGATCCAGGGGCTGCTGGGCTCGGCCGTGGCCTTGCTGGGCCTGTGGTTCGTGCACATCTGGATGATCACGCGCCTGCAGGAGGCCCTGCAGCTGACCCTGGCGGATCACAGCTTCGAGCGCCTGTCCATGAACCTGACCCTGGCCCTGGTGCTCGTGGGCTGCGTGCTGGGCGTGCTGGGGGCCTGGACCGCGGTTCGGCGCTTCCTGGCGAGGATCCCGTGAGTCTCCTGTCGCCGCTGGCGTTCCTGGGCGTCCTGCTGATCGCAGATGCCCACGCACAGATGACCGTCGGCGAAGACCCGCGCCTGGAGGTGGCCCGCACGCGAGTGGAGGAGCAGGACGTGCTGGGGGAGCTGGACCGCATCGACCGCCAGCTGCACGGCCTCACCCAGGAGGTGGACGCCCTGCAGGAGCAGCTCGATGGCGTGGAAGCCCGCCGACTGCAGGCGGAAGACGCCCTGGCCGCCGCCGAGGCCCAGCTGGCGCGCGAGTCCAAAGAGGTGGCTTGTCGCTGCAATGCCCTCTACCGCCTCACCCGCAGAGGCCTGGCGCGCGTGCTCTTCGGTTCCGACTCGCCGCAGGATCTGCGCCGCCGCACGCGCTACCTGTTGGCCATCCTGGAGCACGACCGCGCGCGCCTGAAGGCCTTCCTGACCGTCAAGAGCCGCAAGCAGGATGCCCTGAAGCACGTGGACAGAGATCGCGCCACCATCGCCGCCCTGCAGGCCGAGCTGCGCCTGAAGGAGGCCGAGCTGCGCGACGAGAGAGCGCAGCGCCTGGCCCTGCTGGAGGATGTGCGTGAGCGCAAGAGCCTGGCCCTGCAGCTGCTGGCCCAGCGCAGCCAGGCCAGCGAGCGCTTCACCGCCAGCTTCCAGCGCAGCCGCCGCCAGGTGTCCAGCGCCACCAACGCCAGCTTCCGCAGCGCCCACGGCAAGCTCCCCTGGCCCACCTCGGGCCAGATCGTGCGCGGCTTCGGCCCCTACCAGGATCCCTTCACGGGCCAGTCCGCGCGCAGCCACGGCATCTCCATCGAGGCCGCCTACGGCACACCCTTCCGCGCCGTCTTCGACGGCACCGTGGAGCAAGCCGGCTTCATTCCGGGCCACGGCCAGACCGTAGTGCTGGATCACGGCGCCTACAGCACGGTCTACGCCCACGCCAACGGCCTGCGGGTCACCCTGGGCCAGGTGGTTTCGCAGGGCGACGTCCTGGGCTTCGTCGGCAACTCGGGCCTGATGGACAGCGCGGGCTACCGGCTGCACTTCGAGATCCGCTACAACGGCACGCCCCAGGATCCGCTGAGCTGGCTGCGGCGGCGTTAGGCGCACCGCGCCATGGTGGCTGCCGTACAAGCTCGACGGACCGTGCATCGTCAGCTGGCCTCGGCAGGGCTATGACAGCGGTCTTCCATCCCGCAGGAGGCAGGCATTGTCCGAGCAGCAGCCCAGCGAGCGTAGGCTGATCCGCAAGACCCGCGGCATCTGCCACACCTGCTTGCAGTCCGTCCCGGCCGAGGTCGTCAGCGACGGCCGCCAGGCGCGCCTCGAGAAGATCTGTCCCGAGCACGGCGTGTCCCAGCAGCTGCTCTCGCGCCATCCAGGCTACTGGCGCGAGCTTGACGAGTACTACTTCAAGGTCAACGCGCAAGAGTACCCGCAGCGGGACTTCCTGCTGCGCCTGACCGAGGCCTGCAACCTGGACTGCCCCATCTGTCTGGCCAAGGCCAACACCGAGCAGACCGACGATCTGGACCTCTCGGGGCTCGAGCGCCTGCTCGAGAGCCAGGGCCGGCGCATCAAGGTGGACTTCATGGCCGCCGAGCCCACCCTGCGCAAGGACCTGGAGCACTGGGTGCGCAAGGTCAAGGCCCTGGGCCATATCGCGGCCCTGCACTCCAACGGGCTGAAGCTGGCCAACCTCGACTACGCCCAGCGCATGAAGGACTGCGGCTTCGACGAGGTCTTCTTGCAGTTCGACGGCTTCGACCCGGCCGCCAACCGCTGGCTGCGTGGCCGCGACGGGCTGCTGGAGCTGCGCCTCAAGGCGCTGGAGAACCTACGGCAGGTGGGCCTGGCCGCCAACATCACCGTGGTGGTGGCCCATGGCCTGAACGAGCCGCAGGTGGGCGAGAGCCTGCGCTTCGCCCTGCAGCCCGAGAACGACCACATCCGCGAGGTCTTCTTCCTGGGCCTGCGCATCCTGGGCAGCCTGCGCGACGGTCTGCGGCAAGAGGGGCGCAGCTACGAAGAGATGGCCGTCATGCCTGACGAGACGCTGGACATGGCCTCCGAGCAGGAGCCCGCCCTGCGGCGCGACGACATACGCATCTTCAACAAGCTCTACTTCGCGCTCCTGTCGGTCTTCAAGGTCAAGAAGTGCCTCTACATCCAGCACTACTTGATCTTGCGCGACGGCAAGGGCGGCTTCGTGCCCTTCTCCGATCTGGCCGACATGCAGGCCCTCGACCGCGCAGCCGAGCGCTACGCCCGCCAGCTGCCGCGCCATCCACGCCTGGCCCGCGCGCGTTTCCTGGCCTCGCTGGCCCGCCACTCCATGAACCCGCGCATGCTGCCCGTGTTCATGGACTTCATGCGCCTGCAGCTGCTGCTGCGCACGGGCATGAAGCTGGACGAGGTCTCGCGCCGCGTGGTCATGCTGGGCTTCATCACGGCCTGCGATCCCCACAACTTCGACGAGCAGGTGGCCATCAACTGCGGCAAGGGCGAGCTCTCCACGGATGGAGGCTTCGTCGACTCGGGGGCCCAGGCCAACGTGCGGCGCGAGCAGCGCTTCGACGAGAGCGACCGGCGGCCGGGGAGCAGGGCGAAGGCGCGGTGAAGGCGAGGGCCGATCCTGGCACCTGGCCGGAGGCGCTGCGGAACAGACGTCCAGGCGCCAGTGAGGGGTCACTGAGGGCTGGATGTCCGCTGGGAGGGCGGCGGATCGGACGTCCAGGCGCCAGTGAGGGGTCACTGAGGGCTGGATGTCCGCTGGGAGGGCG
>CAYVQL010000066.1:36049-40233 GCA_964454135.1 uncultured Enterobacterales bacterium
GCGGATCGGACGTCCAGGCGCCAGTGAGGGGTCACTGAGGGCTGGATGTCCGATGATTCGAGCGGGTCCACCATCCGGACCGCGACAGGGGGGACCGAGGTCATGAGGAAGAGAAGAACCGCAGCTGGCTGCACGGACGCTGCGTGGGCCGCGGGGAATCCGCGCCAGCGGGCCGAGGAGCCGGGTGCTGGAGCGAAGGCCGAGCTCGCTTGCTGGCTGCAGAAGCTGCGGGCCCAGGAGCCCGGCTGCCTCCCCCGCGCAAGCGATGATCGCATCCTGGCCATCTCGAACCCGCCGGGCTTCACGGCCTGCCCCAATCCCTGGCTGGGACGCTTCGTGGCCCAACACCGCCCGCCGGACCGCCCACGTCCGCCCATTCCGCCCTTCGCGGGCTCCTTGCAGGCGGGCCCACGCCACGCCGTGCAGGTCTTCCACCCCTACCACACCAAGGTGCCGCCCCGGACCATCCGCGCCCTGATCGAGCACTACACCCAGCCCGGCGACCTCGTACTGGACGCCTTCTGCGGCTCGGGCATGACCGGCGTGGCGGCCAGGGAATGCGGGCGGCACGCCGTGCTGGCCGATCTCTCGCCCCTGGCGGCCTTCGTGGCCGGGGCCAACACCAGTCCCTGCGATCCCACGCTGCTGCGGGCCGCCCTCGAGGGCATCATCGCGGCTGCGGAGGCTGAGCTGGGCCACCTCTATCGAACGCCGGCCCCCGAAGGTGGCAGCGTCGCGGTCAACCACTACGTCTGGTCGGACGTCTTCGCCTGCCCCGACTGCGAGGCGCGCTTCCCCTTCTTCGACCACGGGGCGCGCCACGAGCTGCGCCAGGACAAGGTGGTGACGCTGCGCGCCTTCCCCTGTCCCGCCTGCGGGGCCCAGCTCAACGTGCGCCGGGTGCGGCGCATCGTCGAAGGTGATCGCAAGCTGCGACAGCTGGCCTGGGTCGGCGGCGGACGGGGCCGCCAGCGCTTCGGGCGGCCACCCCTGCCCGAAGACCTGGCGCTGGCTGAAGAAGCCGAGCGCCTGCTGGAAGCCGGGCCATGGCACCCCCGGGATGCGGTGGATCCCGCCGGCTACAGCGCCCGGCTGGCCCAGCTGGGTGCCAAGCGCATCACGGACGTGTCGCGCTATCTCAGCCCGCGCAACCTGCTGGTCTTCGCCGATCTCTGGCAACGGGCCGGCGCCGTGGACGATCCCGCCCTGCGCCACGCCCTGCGCGCCATCCTGACCTCGGTGTTCGACATCATCTCGGAACGCCAGGGCTACTTCGGTGGCGGGGGCGGCATGTCGGGCAAGCTCTACATGCCCATCGTGCGCATGGAGAAGAACGTCTACCAGGTGCTGCGCCGCAAGCTGCGGCGAGCGCTGGCCGCGGAGCGGGCCAAGGCGGAGGGCCGAGGCCACGTGCTGGTGAGCACCCAGTCGGCTGGCGACCTGGGCACAATGCCCGACGAGTGCGTGGACTACGTCTACGTGGATCCGCCCTTTGGCGCCAACATCATCTACAGCGAGCTGAACCTGATGCTGGAGGCCTGGCTGCGTGTGCGCACCGCGCCCGAGGCCGAGGCGGTCATCGATCCCAGCCAGGGCAAGGACCTGGACGACTACCAACAGGCCATGGAGCGCTGTTTCCGCGAGCTGTTCCGCGTGCTCAAGCCCGGCCGCTGGATGTCGCTGCAGTTTCACAACACCCAGCCCCGGATCTGGACGGCATTGCAAGAGGCGCTGGGGCGCAGCGGCTTCGTCCTGGCCTCGGCCAGCGCGCTGGACAAGGGCAGCACCACCATCCTGGGCGACATCCGGCCCGGCTCGGCCAAGCACGACCACGTCTTCCACGCCTACAAGCCCACCACGGCTGTGGAGCGGAGCTTCCGCCTGGCAGAGAGCTCTCCGGAGGCCGCCTGGCGCTTCACCGAAGAGCTGCTGGGCCGCCTGCCTCTGCAGGCCCAGGACGCCCAGGGCAATCCGACCATCGTGGCCAAGCGCAGCGACCGCGTGCTCTTCAACCAGATGGTGGCCTTCCACGTGCTGCGGGGACGCCAGGTGCCGCTGGCGGCGGCGGCGTTCTATCGGGGGCTGCGGGAGCGCTTCGTGGAGGTTGAGGGGCAGTTTTTCCTGGAGGGGCAGGCTCGGGGGGGCGAGAAGGAACCCGATTGACATCCTGCGCGGCATCCTGCATGATGTCCTCAAGGAGGATGCCGTGGAACGCCTCAATCTGAACATCCCCGCGGAGGCCAGAGCGAGGCTGCGCGTCATGGCCGCGGCGAACGGGCGCAAAGAGGGCGAACTGGCACGAGAGCTCCTGCTCGACGCCCTCGATCGCGCCCAACGAGAAGAGTTCTTCCGCAGGGTGGCCCAGGCGCAGTCCCCTGAGCTCAGGGCCAGGCTGCTGGAGATCACGAACGCCATGGAGCAGAGCCGTGGCCAAGCGCGGTGAGGTGCTCCTGGCCCGGCGGCGCGTGGGTTTCGCAGCCGCCAACGAGCTCGAGCGCTTCGTGGTGCTGCAGCACGAACGCCTGAACGGAATCTTGCCCACGCTGGTGGTCGCCCCCCTGGACGCCGCGCTGCCCATCTACGGCGGGAATCCTCTGGCGGTGCCGATTCCGGCCGGCGAATCCGGAACCCCCGAGCCACAGGTGCTCGTGCTCTCCGCCATCTGCAGCCTCCCCCAGGACCGCTTCCAGCCCTTGGCGGCAGGTCGCCTGCGGCCCGCCAGCCTGGCCATGACCGACACGGCGCTGCGGCTGCTGCTGGACCTGCAATGAGGTGGGGCGGGCAAGGGTAGGTTTCTTGGTTCGGGGTGGTGATGGCCCGGCCCGACGGCAGGGAGGGCAGCGCGGTCGTCTGGACCCCGGAGCAAATGAAGGACAGCGCGCCATACGGCGTGCTCGACACCGAGCTGCAGGCCCGCGCCGCGGCGCTGGGCATAGAAACCACCGAGCGCTTGAGCGCCCCCATCTCCGGCCCCAGGGGCAGCGACATGGTCGAAGACACCGGCGACCACGACAGCGCCGACATCAGCGCCACCGCCACCGACGACGAGGATTAGGCCATGTCCATCTCCTTTCTTCTCGCTCTCTTCACGACGGACGTCATGGCCACCGAGCAGGAGGTCAGGCTCTGCGCCGTGATAGGGACGAACTTCACCGATCCAGGGGGCGAATTCTGGGTCACGAACGAAGCCCGCCTGGCCCGCGGTGCCAGCATCTTCATCGGCGACGACGACGGCAGCACGCCCGGCTGGCAAGCCCTGGAAGAGGACAGCTGCGTGGACACCACGGTGATCGCAAACTCCACCCACTACGTGACCGTCTACTCCCAGGCCGAGGTGAACAGCATCACCCTGAAGTCCTACGAGGTGCAGAGCGACGGCAGCACAGAGCAGATGGCCTCGGTCACCTCCCTCGACATCCCCATCGCCGCCACATCCCACTCCATCGTCATCCCCGGAGACCAGACCTGGTACAACCTGGCCGTGGGCATGTTCGCCTTCCATCGCAACGACATGAACCTGGGGACCTACTCCGCGCGCGGCTGCTGCCACAACGAGGATCACGGCTGGTACGACGACGACGGCAGCTGCCTCTATGAGCCCGGCGAGTCCGGCAGCTCGTCGGGCCGCGAGCTCTACGGCGCCTCGGACAATCCCACCGAGATCATCTTCATCAACGAGTCCTACAGCGGTGCCGGTTGCTGCAGCAGCTTGTACGATCCTACCTGGGACGACGAGATCCCGGCCGTGGTCGTGCGGCGGCCCTGGAAGTTCATGATCGCGCACGAGCTGGGCCACGTGATCGTCGAAGGCGCATGGGGGACGCGACGAGGGTCGCCGAGAACGCTCCGCTGGCCGGATGCATGGGGAGCTACAAACCCGGGAGCCTCGACCCATCCGACCTGGAGAGTTCCATCGCGGATGATGACCAGGACACCGCGACGCCCGGAGATGAGACCTCCAAGTCGCTGCTCACCATGGAGTACCAGGCCATCGCCGCCCGCGAGGGCTGGGCGCATTTCTACGCGGCCTGGCTCTTCAACGCCCAGAACGAATTCATGAATGCAGGGGCTGGAATCGCGGCCTGCGACTTGGCCTTGGTCATCGTTTGGGGGCATTGGGCGCCACCCAGTCTGGGGGCGGTTTTTTTTGGGGGGGGGGGGGGGGCCCCCCCCCCCCCGGCGCG
>CAYVQL010000067.1:0-8700 GCA_964454135.1 uncultured Enterobacterales bacterium
TGTAAGGGCTCAAAAAAATACGGAGAGAGGTCAGGAGAAGTTAGGAATGTGAGACGGGTGGCCATGGTCTCATCTTTCCGGGGACGGTGATGGCCGGGTTGGGTATGGGCCTGGCGGTCGGAGGGCTGGCCATGCCCGATCCCGACGCCAGCGCGGTCATGATGCCCATGGGACTGGGATTCGGAACGGTCGGGATCGGCCTCTTGTCGGCGGGCCTGATTGCCCGAGGGAGCGCCAAGAGAGAGATCCGCCAGCGCTACGGCCTATGACGTGCCCAATACTGCTCCAGGGACAAAGCAGGGCGACGGCGTGATGCGCGTCCGCCGTTCATGGCCGGGGGGCGGATCCGCTGTCGTAGGGTGGAGGTGAGGAGGAGGAAACGCCGCAGCGCTCCTGCGCGGGCTGCTGCAGAGGCATCCCGACGTGCGGACGGCGGATCCTGAGCTCTGCATGTACGTGCTGATGCACGTCGCCGAGGGGCTGATCCACGACATCATCCTGCACCCACCGCCCGGAGAGATCGACGAGGAGCGCTTCACCACGGAGCTGGCGCGGCTGCTATGCGGGTATCTGTCGTACCAGGGGGGGTGATGGCCGCTTGAGCCTCAGATACGCGCGGCGCGCAGGTTACGGAGCTTCCTCGTACCCGGATCCCTTGCCTGCCGCGTCCGCTTGCGCCATGGAGGCCCCATGACAGCCCCGCTCAGCCCGGCCCAGCGCAGGTTTCGGCTGCTCATGCAGGGCTACGTCGGCCTCTTCCTGGTCGCGGGGCTCGTCTTCCTGCTGCTGCCCGGCACGGTCTTTTCCGTGGCCAATGCGCTGTCCGAGGGCCTGGGGCTGGGCCTGGCGGCCGTGCCTCCCTCCAGCGAGCGCTTCTGGCTGGTGCTCTCCTTCTCCCTCTTGGTCACCCTGGCCACGCTCGCTTTCCTGGTGCAGCGGGATGTGCGGCGCAACCGGCTGCTGGTCGTTCCCATCCTGGTCTCCAAGATCACTTCAGCGCTGCTATACCTGGCGGTCTTCGCCCTGCTGGAGCGCCACTTCATCCACCTGTCCGGCTTCGCCGCCGACTTCTCCCTCTTCGTCTTGACGCTGGTCTTCTACCGGCAGGCCTGGCCGAGGAAGGACCGATGAGAGCGCTGCTGCTGTCCCTGCCCGTGGACAACCCCTTCTTCCGGTCGCGGGTCTTCCCCAACCTGGGCATCTGCTCGCTGGCGGGCAATACCGAGGCCGCCCGGGTCTGGTGCATGGACCTGCTGCTGGCCAGGGACCCGGATGCCGAGCTGAAGAAGGCCCTGTTGGAGCTCGAGCCCGATGTGGTGGGCATCTCGGCCATGAGCTTCCAGTACGCCCGGGCCGAGCAGCTGGCCGCGCGCATCAAGGCCATGCGCCCCGAGACGCGCCTCGTGCTGGGCGGCTACCACGCCACCACGGGCAGCGAGCCCATCGCGACCTCGCCGGGCGCCAAGGGCTTCGAATTCCTGGTGCGGGGTGAGGGGGAGCGCTGCTTCGACCAGCTCTTGCAGGCCCTGGACTGCGGCGATCGACGCTTCGACCGCATCCCCGGGCTGTCGTACTGGGACGATGGCCAGCTGGTGAACAACCCCCGCGGGCCCAACCTGGACCTGGCCCGGATCAAGCGGCCCGCTCGCCACCGGCGCTTGCTGCGCGAACCCCGCAGCCGCGGCGTGCGCGTGGACACCATGGAGACCTCGCGCGGCTGCACCCACTCCTGCAGCATCTGCAACATCCTGCAGATGTACGGGCGCAACTACCGCGCCTACGCCATCGATCGGGTGATCGAGGACGCCCTGGTGCTGCGCAGCATGGGCGTGCAAAAGGGCTTCTTCATCGACGACAACATCACGCTGGACGTCAAGCGCTTCAAGCGCCTGCTGCAGCGCCTGGTCGACGAGCGGGTGGGGCTGCAGTGGCTCTGCCAGGTGTCTTCGGCCGGCATCGCCTCGGATCCCGAGCTGGCCCCGCTGATGGCGGCGGCCGGTGTCGTGCATGTCTACGTGGGCTTCGAGCACATGAGTCAGGACCGGCTGGGCTACTACAAGACCGACAGCACCCTCATCGAGCAGAACCGCGTGTGCGCCCAGCGGCTGAAGGACAACAAGATCAACATGTTCGGCAGCTTCCTGGTGGGCATGCCCGAGGAGTCGAAGCGGACCATCGACGAGCTGGTGGTCCGCGTGCGGGAGCTGGACATCGATCTGCCCTTCATCATGTGCGTCACGCCCTTCCTGGGCACCCAGCTGCGCCAGGACCTGATGGAACAGGGCTTCGTGGACAACCCCACGGATTTTTCGAAGTACGACATCGAGCACGTCAACGTGCGCACGCGCCACCTGAGCGCCGAGCAGCTGCGTAAGCAGCAGATCCGGGCGCTGCTGAAGCTCTACCTGGATCCCCGCATCCGGGCCGGCCGCAACTTCTACAAGAGCGTGCTGGGCGGGGCCATTAACTTCGAGGAGATCGCCACGGTCATGCGCAGCCTGGCCAAGGAGATGACGGGGAGGTTGGGGGCGGGGGCCTAAGCTCCGCGCTTGCCCGCCATGGGCTGCCTGTCGACGATGGCATACTCTTCAGCCCTCCCTGAGAGGTGCGATCCGTGAAGATCCTGCAGTTCATCGAGGACCCGGACCAGCTGGCGCCGCTGTCGGACGCTCCTCCCGACGAGGCGTTCGCACGGCTCGTCGCCGAGTATGGTGACGCCATCGCCCGGACCGTGCGCGCCGCCAGGGACCGCCAGCCCCGGCTGGGAGCGTTCCACCTGCGCCTGGGGATGGTCTTTCCCCCCAACGCCATCGTCAGCGAGCAGATCCGCCAGCTGTGCTGGCTCCCCTATCGCCACAGCGACGGCAGGTTGGTCGAGGGCTGCCGGGGCGTGCTGGAGGGCTGGCGGGGATGCCCGCCCCGTTCCCCAGCCGTGGCCGACACGGTGGCCCTGTTGGGGACCGCCCAGGCCATGCTCCTGCTGCAGTTCGACGGGATCCGCAACCACCTGGACCAACAGCACATCAACCGCTTCACGAGCAAGCTCGGCAGGCGCCTGCAAGGCCTGGGGCTCACCTCGCCGGGATGCTTCGGGAGCGGCCCCTGCAAGATGTGCAAGGACGGCTGCGCTCCCGACCGGGACTGTCCGCTCCCCGAGCAGCACACCTGCGCCCTCGAGTCCTGCGGTTTCTGGGTGGGTCATCTGTGCCGCCTGGCCGCCGAGCACCCCCTGGACGACGACCCGCCCCAGCCGATCCGCTGGGTCACCGACTGGGGCCTGCCTGGCCAGACCCCGGACAGCTTCAAGTCGATCACCGGCGTGCTGATCCGGGCCCAACCCTAGACGCCAGGTTGTCGGCTGGCAGAACGCGCTGGGCTGCGGTCTGGTGGGCTCCATCCTCTCGAGGGGCCGAGCTCCGAGTGCCAGCCGCGCGATCCGGCCTTCAGCCCCCACAGCTATCCGGCGTGTCCTCTCCTTCCTCGGCCGTCACCGGCACCACCTGGCTGCCGCCGGCGTAGCTCAGCTCGATCTCGCCCTCGCCCGGGCAGAGACTGACGGCGAAGCCGTTGAACTCCACCTCGAACTCCCACGACTGCACCAGGTCCTCGGGTCCCTCCAGCACGGTGATGTCCAGGCCGTCGTCGGGTGCGGGCAGCACCAGGCGGTCATCCTGGTCGAAGGCGGCCAGTCCGAAGAGCGCCGGACCGGCCTCGGCCTCGATGGCATCCAGCAGCTGGATATTGTCCGGATCCGGCTCGTAGAGCCGTAGCTGGGTCGCCTCATCCTGGGCGAGCAGCGCCAGCTCCAGATTCTCCCCCAGGCCTGCGGACAGCAGGGTGGTTCCCGTGCCCAGCGCCTCGATCTGTACGCTGTTGATGGTCTCCAGGTCCTCTTCCACCTGCAACATGCCCTCCTGCCAGGTCCAGCTGTACAGACCCTGGCCGGAGAGGTCGCGGCCATCGGCGTCCTGGGCCTGGGCTCCCACCTGGATGACCGCGCCGGGGCGCATGGCGTAGCTCTCGGTGGTGATCCCCTGCGGAGCCACCACGGTGCCGCTGGTGAGGTCGTCGTCCAGCACCCAACGCACGGCCGCCACCTCGGCCACCTCCATGTAGAAGGTCGGGTCTTCCGACGAGCCCGCCACGTCCATGGTGGCCAGGGTGATTCCCTCGCTCAGCGCAGCCAACCGCGCCCGCTCGTCGCCGTCAACCTCGACGCCCAGGACGGACTCGTCGGCCACGATGACCTCGAAGCTGTCGTAGGAGGTGCTCTCCACATCCGCCAGGATGACGATCATCGCGCTGCCGGCGGCGATGGGGAACTCGTCGATGTCCCGGTTGCTCCAGCCATCGCCCGGGTACTTGGAGCCGTCGTAGAAGCGATGGGGGCTCCCCGCCTGGTAGACCCAGTCGCCGCCTCCTCCCAGGCAGGCGGGGAGGCAGAGCGTGGAGAGGACCAGACTGGCGAGAGGCAGGATGGACGGACGCATGGGGACTCCTGATGAAACAAACAAAGGGCGCCCCCGCTCGATGCAAGCCCCGCGCCAGGCCGTGCTGGGCGGCATTTTCGAACTCTATAGCCCTCAGCCAGGGCCCAGAACGCGACATCCGGATCAGCCTTCGGCGCCGGTCCCCACCCGAGAGCCGTCCCCTCGCCCCGTAGAACCGCTGCCATCCACCGAAGAAAAGCTGGCCTCCACCCCCTACTTCGCCATATGTCCACTTCATCCGCATCACTGGTTCTGTCAGGAGGAACCGCATGTTCTGGAGATTGAAGAAGGCGAGGTACAGGGCGCAGCAGCGGGTGATGAAGCTCACCGCCAAGGTCGTGCCCTTCCCCACCCCAGGCCTGCTGACCGGCCCGGGCAGCGTCAAGCAGCTGGCCGAGAACATCAGCGTCAGGGGCCTCAAGCGCATCCTGGTGGTGACGGACAAGGTCCTGATGGAGCTGGGGCTGCCCGAGTCGCTGCTGCAGTCCCTCGACGAGCGCAACATCGCCTACGCCATCTACGACGACGTCCAGCCCAACCCCACCATCGAGAACGTCGAGCAGGGCGTGCGCGTCTATCGCGAGCAGGGCTGCGATGGGATCATCGGCTTCGGCGGCGGGTCTCCCATCGACTGCGCCAAGATCATCGGAGCCCGAGTGGCCAATCCCTACCTCTCCGTGCGCCGCATGAAGGGCCTGTTCAGGGTGGTCCTGCCCATCCCCCCCTTCTTTTGCGTGCCCACCACCGCCGGTACGGGCTCCGAGGCCACCGTCGTCGCGGTGATCACCGATGCCGATGACCACCAGAAGTTCGCCATCAACGACATCAAGCTGATCCCCAAGGTCGCGGTCCTGGACCCCGAGCTGATGGTCGGGCTGCCGCCGCACATCACCGCCGCCACGGGCATGGACGCCCTGACCCACGCGGTGGAGGCCTACATCGGCCTGAACGGCAACAGCTTCACCGACGCCAACGCCGAAAAAGCCACGCGCTTGATCTTCGAGAACATCGAGGAAGCCTACGACAAGGGCTCAAACCTCGAGGCCCGCTACGCCATGGCCCTGGCCTCCTACTGCGCCGGTGCAGCGTTCACGCGGGCCTACGTGGGCTACGTGCACGCCATCGCCCACAATATGGGCGGCCTGTACGGCGTTCCCCACGGCCTGGCCAATGCCATCATCCTGCCCCACGTGCTGTCGTTCAGCCGCAAAGAGGCGGAGGAGAAGCTGGCCGACCTGGCAGTGGTCGCAGGCCTGGGCGAGCACAGCGACCCCGAAGACGAGCTCGCTCTGAAGTTCATCGAGCGCATCGAGGACATGAACCGGCGCATGGGCATTCCCACCACCATCGCCGAGCTGCAGGAGCAGGACATCCCCCTGATCGCCGAGCGCGCGCTGGACGAGGCGCACCCCGACTACCCGGTTCCCCGCATCATGACGCGCCGGGAATGCGAGGAGCTGGTCAGGCAGCTGTTGCCCTAGGCTTCTACTGGAACAAGGTCGAGGTGTAGATATCGACCGTGCCCAGGTAGTAGTGGCTGGGCTCGCCCACGTCGCCCTTGGTGTCGTGCTCGACGGTGATGTAGATGTCGGCGTCCTCCTTCAGGGCCAGATCCCACACGGCCGGATCGCCGCTGCCCTTGGGATCCGTCGAGGCCTCTCCCAGCAGCTCGAACGTGCCGTCGCCCAGGTCCTTGTAGACGCTGATCTTGCCGTCGAGCAGGGAGCCCTGGCGCTCCGTCTCCAGGTGCACGCTCAGGTAGGTGCCCGCCAGACCGCCCACATCGTCGGACGAGACGTAGAAGTTGTCGGCCGCGTCGTCGCTGTCGTCCAAGGCGCCAGAGAAGCGGCCATACCAGTAGTCGTTGGTGGAGGAGCTCTCGGCCATGGAGAGCTGATCGGCCATCAGCGTCAGGTCGTTGCTCTCGCTCTCGTGATCCGCCAGGGTGCTGTCGTAGTAGGCGAAGGTGCCGGGGTAGAAGTAGCCCGTGCCCTCGCCGCCCGCGCCGTTGGCATCCTCCACCACCAGGTAGAGGCGCCCCTCGTCGGGGATGCGGTAGGTGATGGCAGCGTCGTAGGCGAAGATCCAGTCCATCTCGAAGTTGGGCGAGCCGGTCTGGGCCAGCAGGGTCCAGTCCTCATCGTAGAGCGAGACCAGGGGTTCGATCTCTCCGAAAGCCCCAGTCCAGAAGGCCCACTGGGCGTAGTAGCCCACCTCGCTGTCGCTGAACTCCAGGGGCCAGACGTCGACGTCGCCCTTGCTCTCGATTTCACCGAAGAACTGGGTGACGCCGTCATCGAACATCGCCCAGTACAGGCTGTTCTTGGAGCTCTTGAGCGAGTAGTCGTAGGTGTCGTCGGCCTTTTTCTTGTCGTCGTTTCCGCCCCACTCGAACCAGCCCACCTCCCACAGCTGCAAGTAGAGGTCGTAGTCGTAGGTGGCGCCGCCCGAGGCGCCTGACGAGTCGGGCGACCAGTCGCTCCACTCCAAGACCTCCACGTAGTAGCCATCCGGATCGGTGGCCTGGAAGAACAGGGCCGAGTCGGTGCCCCAGCTCCAGTACGGGAAATCGTCGTCCTCGGTCAGGAACTCGCCCTGGCTGTCGTAGAGGCGAAGCACCGTGTCGGGCACTCCGTCCTCCTCCAGGTGGTAGTTCTCGGTGTAGACCTGCAGGAAGTAGCCGGTGTCGGGCTGGATGAAGTAGAAATCCCTGTTCCCCGCCGGGTTGATCTCGTCTGAGTACTTGGCGAGTCCGTCGCCATCGAACTTCAGCGTCACGGCGTTTTCCAGATCCGAGTCGGTGTCGCTGTCCGTATCGGCGTCGGTGTCGGCGTCGGTGTCGGCGTCGGTGTCGGCGTCGGTGTCGGCATCCGTGTCGGCGTCGGCGTCGGCGTCGGCGTCGGTGTCGGTGTCCGCGTCGGCGTCCGCGTCGGCGTCCGCTTCGGGTTGGCAGTCCGGATCGCCCTCGCAGTCCGGATCGTCGCAGTCCACCAGATCGTCGCCGTCGTTGTCGTCGCCATCGGCGCATTCGCCGGTGAAGCTGCCTTCGGGGTCCTTGCCGCAAGAACAGAGCAGCAGCGCTGCCATGATGATGGTTTCCGGTCGCATGTTTCCTCCACGTTTGGTCCTTCACTATACCAGGATGGACGGGTGGTTTGGCAAGGAACATGCGCAGGTGCCGGCTCTCGGAATATCACCCCGGCTATTTACTTGACATATCAATACTTGATGTGTCAAGTATAAACAGGAGGCCCCCCATGCCCAAAGACCAGCGCCTGCTCTACCTGCTGACCCGCGCAGGACACAGCCTGCAGAAGCGCCTCAACGCCGATCTGCTGCAGGCCGCCGGGATCACGGCGCCCCAGGCCGGAGCGCTCTTCCACCTGCAGCGCTGCGAGTCCTGCAGCCCCACCGCCCTCAGCCTGGCCCTAGGGCTGGATCCCTCGGCCATCAGCGGCATGGTGCGAAGGCTGGAGGGGCGTGAGCTGCTGCGGCGCAGCGCCTCGAACCTGGACCGCCGCTCCGCCACGCTGCGTCTGACGCCCGAGGGCCGCCAGGCGGCCGAGCGGGCCCTGCCCGTGGTCCGCGCTCACGAGGCGCAGGTCCGACAGGGCTTCTCCGCCGAAGAGATCGACGTCTTCCGGCGCGTGCTGCAGCGGATCATCGCTGGCCCCGGGGAAGAGGCCCATGCTTGAGACCGCCCCCAGCGATGGCATCCAGCAGCGCATCGCCCAGCTGGAGCGCCACCAGCCCGTGCTGGCTCACCTTGGCATCGCCGTCTCCCACGTGGCGGCGGGCGAGGTCGACCTGAGCCTGCAGCCCCACGGCGCCGTCACCCAGCAGAACGGCTTCGTGCACGCCGGGGTCGTGGCCACCATGGCCGACACCGCCGCGGGATTCGCGGCCTACACCCTGTTCGCTCCGGGCGAAGACATCCTGACCATCGAGTTCAAGCTAAACCTGTTGCGGCCAGCCACGGGTGTCCGCGTCGTGGCCCGCGGGCGCGTGCTCAAGCCTGGGCGCACCATCACGGTGGCCGAGTCCGAGGTCTGGGCCTGCGGCGAGCGCGGCGAGCGACTGGCCGCCAAGGCCACCGTCAGCCTGATACGGGTGCCCCCCAGCGGTTCCTGAAGCAAGAACCGAGTGGAACGACCCTCTTCCGTGCATCCTTGATCGTCGCCCCCGGGGCGGCCCCCCAAAATTGTGCATT
>CAYVQL010000067.1:8710-40179 GCA_964454135.1 uncultured Enterobacterales bacterium
CCCACCCCCCGCGCGCCCCCCCCCCCTGCCGTCATGCTTGGGGGGGGGGCCGGGGGGGGCCCCACGATTATGGTGCATTCTGTGGCACGGCGTGAAAAAATACGCCCCGTATCCCGCGCCCAGGCGTTTCCAGGACGATCCCTTCACCAAAGGAAAGACCCCGATGCGCTGCAGCACGATCCTGATCCTCTCCCTCTCCTTCCTGGCCCTCTCGGGCTGCGAGTTCAACCTCGGGGGCGCCGATCCCGTCGAGCAGGCCCAGCAGGAAACCGGGGAGGACACCGAAGACGAGGACGCCGAAGACGAGGAAGAGGAGGAGGAAGAGGAGGAAGAGGAAGAGGAGGAGGAAGAAGAAGAGGAGTGGGAGGAGGACTGGGAGGACTGGGAGGCCGAGTGCGAGCAGCTGGCCATGGAGGCCGAGGAGTGCTGGGAGCAGGCCGAGCTGCAGCCGGACCTGGAAGAGGAGTGCGAAGGCCTGGAGCTGGAGGCCGAGGCCTGCTTCGACGAGCTGGACGAGGCCGCCAACGAGGCCTGGTACGAGGAATGCGAGGCGATGGCCGAAGAGGCCGAGGGCTGCTGGGAAGAAGCCCTGGACGATCCTGAGCTGGCCGAGGAATGCGAGACCATGGAGGCCGAGGCCGAGGAATGCTTCGACGAGTACGACGAGGCCATGGATCGCGAGGAGGAGCTGGAGGGCTGGTACGAGGAGTGCGAAGAGCTGGAGGCCGAGGCCGAGGCCTGCTTCGACCAGGCCGAGACGGACCCGGAGCTGGCCCGAGAGTGCGAAGAGCTGGCCGAGCTGGCCGACGCCTGCTGGGAGGAGCTCGACGACTACGAAGGCGAGCTCTGGTATCAGGAATGCGAGGAGCTGCGGGAAGAGGCCGAGGCCTGCTTCGAGGAGGCCGACGAGGATCCCGAGCTGCTCGAGGAATGCGAGGAGCTGCTGGACTGGGCCTCCGAGTGCTTCGAGGAAGTCGAGCACGAAGAGGCCGCCCGCGAGTGCGAGGAGCTGGCTGAAGAGGCCGACGCCTGCTGGGAGGAGGCCGACGAGGATCCCGAGCTGGCCGCCCGCTGCCTGGAGCTGGAGCGGGAGGCCGAGGCCTGCTTCGAAGAGCTCGAGGAGTAGCTGGACCCATGAACCGCTCCTTGCTCCCGCACTGCACCCTGTCGCTGCTGGCCTTGACAGCCTGCGGCGACAGCCTGGTGGGCGGGTCCTGGCTCGAGGAGCTGCTGGGCGTGGAGCAATTCCCCGCCGAGGTGGCCTGGGAGCTGCGCTGGTACGGAGGATCCGACCAGGGCTTGCAGGTGGAGTGCGACCTGCGCGAGCCCTGGACCGGCATGCATGCCCTGGAAGAGGTCTACTTCGGGGTGGCCGAGGTCCCGCCTCCGGACGTGGTGGAGATCCCCGAGCCCTGGGCGCTCGTGGAGGGAGAGGGCTACACCTGGGGCCTGGCCCTGCTGGTTCTGGCCGAGCCCGAGGCCTACTGGGGCGGGGATCCCGGCGGTGAACGCACCGATCTGGACTTCTCCCGCGGCATCTGGGGTGTGGTGGAGAGCTACGCCCTGCTGGTGGCCGACGGCGACATGGACGCGCTGCGCGGGCAGCTGCTGGCGGAGCCCGAAGAGCAGGGCGAGATCCACCACGGCGCCCAGTTCGTAGGCTTCTTGCCCGAGGTCGTGCTGGGCACGGCGTCCCTCGGCGGCTCCCTCTACGCCATCGAGGAGGAAGAGCAGGGCTTCCTGCGGGAGCCAGGCACACCGGTGGTGCACCTGGAGTACATGGAGGGCTTCCTGTGGGAGGTCTTCGAGGGCGAGCTCCTGGGCGGCGCCATCCGCCACTGCGAGGACCCCTGATGCTCGGCGAACCCAACGTCATCACGCGCCTGGAGCTGGAGCGCTGGTCACTGGGCCGCCTGGGGCCCGAGCGGGCCGCGGCCCTGGAGCGCCTGGGCCGACAAGACCCCGGGCTGCAGGCCCGCATGCAGCGCGTGCGCATCGAGATCGAGCGCGCGCGTCGGGATCTGCCCCCCCTCGTCCTGCCGGCCCGCGCCGAAGAAGCGTCGCTGGGGCTCTGGCAGCGGCTTCTTTCCTGGCGGCCGCCCCCCAGGCCCCAGGCCGTCCTGGGGCTCTGCGCCGCAGCCACGGCCCTGGCGCTGCTGCTGGTCCTGCCGGAGCGGTTTTCGGGCCCGGCTGGCGACGAGGGGCCGAGGAAGGAGGTGTTTCGCGGCGCCCTGGACCTGCAGCTGCACCGCGTGCGCCTTGGCAGCGCGCTGTCCCAGGGCAGCCAGGTCCAGGCTCGGCAGGACGACCGGCTGCAGTACGTGGTGACCGCTCCCGCGGCGGGCTGGCTGCAGATCGTCAACCTGCAGGACGACGGACAGCTCCAGCAGTACCTGGCCTCCCGCCCGGTGGCGGCCCACGAGGCCGTCCCCAGCGCCGTGCTGCTGGATGACTACACCGGCAGCGAGCGCATCTTCTTCCTGTTTTCGCACGAGCCCATCCCGGACGAGCGCATCCGCGAGGCCGCGGCGTCCGCCGGCCCCCTGGCCGAGCTTGACCAGCTGCCCGGCCTGGGGCCGGACGTGACCCAGCGCTCCGTCCTGGTGATCAAGGAGGACCCGCCATGAGCCGCAAGCTGCCCGGCTTCGCCCCTTGGCTGCTCGTGCTGGCGCTCCTGCTGCCCGCGCAAGCCAGGGCCGCCACGGTGCGCCTGGGCCTGTTCGTGGGCGCCAACATCGGCTTCGGCGAGGACGAGCCCCTGGCCTACGCCGAGCAGGAGGCCCACGACCTGGCTGCCGTCTTCCAGGAGATGGGCGACCTGTCCCGGGATCGCAGCATGGTGCTGCAGGGCGTCACCGCCCCGCAGCTGCGCCAGGCCATGATGAGCATCGAGGCCCAGGTGCGCGAGGTCGCCGCCCGCGGCGACGAGGCCATGCTGCTCTTCTACTACACCGGCCACGCCAGCCACGAGGGGCTGCACCTGACCGGCACCCTGCTGCCCATGGACGTGCTGCGCCGCTGGCTGGAGACCTCCAACGCCCGCGTGCGCCTGGCCTTCGTGGATGCCTGCGAGAGCGGCAGCCTGGCCCGCACCCGCGGCGGCACGCCCGTGGAGGCCATCGCCATCACCGTGGACGACGCCCTGACCATGTCCGGCCTGGCCGTGGTCACCTCCACCGGGCCCCTGAGCGTGGCCCGCGAGTCCGAGAGCTTCGGCGGCGGCGTCTTCTCGCGCGCCCTGCTCAGCGGCCTGCGCGGCAGCGCCGACAGTGACGGCGATGGCGTGGTCACCCTGGAAGAGGCCTACGAGCACGCCTTCTCCGAGACGGTCATCGGCACGGCAGGCTCCTCCGCCTCCATCCAGCGCCCCGAGTACCGCTACGAGCTCGAGGGAGTGGGGCAGGTGGTGCTCACCCGCATCCCCGAACGAGCCGCCGGGCTGATCTTGCCCGAGGAGCTGGAGGGCGTGTACACCGTGGTCTCGGTGGGATCGGGCCAGGTGGTGGCCCGGGTCGATAAGCAACCCGGCGAGGTGCGGCGCCTGGCCCTGCCCACGGGTCGCTACCTGGTGCGCAAGGTGCGACGCGAAGACGTGCTGCTGTCCGAGCTGGACCTGTTCTGGGGCGGCGACCGCTGGATCGACGACGGCCAGATGTCCAGCGTGGCCCTGGGAGATCCCATGGCCCGCGGCGGCTGGGCGCCCAGGCCCCTGCGTCTGAGCGCGCGCTTCGCCGCCTCCACTCCCTTCATCCAAGACAATCCCTGGACCCTGGGGGGCGAGCTCGAGCTGCGCGCCAGGCTGCGCCCCACCCTGGCCCTGGCCCTCGTGGCCGGTCACCAGCTGGGCTGGCGCTACGAGTGGAGCGGCCAGCTGCGCATCGACAACACCCGCGCCGGCCTGGGCCTGTACTCGGAGCGCCACCTGCGGCGCTTCGACCTGAGCCTGGGCGGTGGCCTGCAGGGCCTGCGCGTCAGCCAGGTGATCACCTACCTGGAGTACGACGACGAAGAGGAGTACACCATCTGGGACGAGGAGATCTACCGCGGCTGGCAGCTGGTGCCCGGCGCCTGGGCCTTTGCCGGGCTGCACCTGCCCGTGGGCCCGGCCATGGGCCTGGAGCTGGGCCTGCGCGTCAACATCTACCGGGCCGTGGTGAACGCGGAGCCTGGCTTCTTTGTGGAGGGCCAGGGCCTGGCAGGGCTGGCCTGGAGCTTCGGAGGGCGCAAGCTGGCGCGTGCTGCGCGCGGCAAGGGAGACTGAACCTCCCAAGCGTGTATCATGGACGCGAAACCCCTCTTTCACCGCTGAGGAGCGCGCCATGCCCCAATCCCGCGAAGGCTACTTCTGCCCGTCTTGCGGCCACCGCCTCACCGATGACAACATGAGGGCGGTGCGCATGAAAGGCAAGCTTGAAGGCGAGCATTTTACCGTGACCTGCCCCTTCGAGCTGCCGGCCGAGCTGGGTGTCTACGGAGGCGAGGCCAAGTATCCCGGCCTGCAGCTCGAGTCGGGGGCGCGGGTGGAGTTCCAGTGCACCGCCTGCTCCACGCCCTTCACCCTCCCGGACCAGCCCGACCTGGCCGCCATCCACTGGATCATGGAAGACGGCGAGAAACGACAGGTGGTCTTCAACCAGGTGCTGGGCAGGCGGATGACCGTGGTGGTCCGCCCGGAGGAGGGCAAGATCCTGGAGCTCCACGGCGCCGAGCGCGAGGACCTGGAGCGCTCCACGGCGGAGCTGATGGCTCGACTGGGCTGGAGGTTCTGACGCGGCGACCTCCACTGCAGTGTAGGGCCCGAATCCCAGACCTGCACAACTGTGTAGGGGCGCGCTCTTCGCCCAGCAGGAGGTGGGGCGCAACACACTGTTTTCACTGGAATCTCATGCTCAACAACAGCCTGGCACGCGCCTTGCTCAAAGGCCTGGCGAGCGGTCGGAAGACCACGAACCAGACCTAGCGCCAGAGGTAAGAGACCATGCAGACCCAGACCCAAAGCGTGTCCCCCACTCCCTTCGCCTCCATCTTCTCGTTCGAGCCCCAGGACCTGGACCTGCGGTACGTCGAGCTCCTGGAACCCATCGACGAGGATCCCGAGAACGAGATCGACGAGGACGAGGAGCCCACGGTCCAGGACATCGAGCGGTCCACCGCGCTGGTCCGCATTCCGGGCGCGGGGCGTTCCAAGGGCCGCGTGGCCTCCAAGTGGCCCCGCTCCTTCGAAGAGCACCTGGCCGACATCAAGGCCGCCCACGGGGATCCGGAGGCGCGCCGCTCCCTCTCGCTGATGGGCCGGGGAGACCTGACCGGCCTGGAGCCGGTGATGGCGGCCATCGCCAAGAGCTGGGAAGAGCTGGAGTTCTGGCTGCCCATGCACGGCCTGGCCAAGGCCGACCAGTTTCACGGCCAAGTCAGAGACATCAAGGCCTGCCTGGCGCTGCTGGACAGCCACCGCCCCCCCGCGGAGAACCTGGCGCTCTGCCTCTGCTGGAACAACGTGCGCGACGAGCTGCTGGACTTCCTGCCCGCCTGGGCCAGGCCGAGCGAGGATTGCGCCCGGGAGATTCCGGCGGCCGACCCCGAGATCCCCGCCTGGGCCTGCTTGCGCGGCTGAGGGGAGAAGAGCGATGACGGCAGCCGCCACCCGGGCTCCCATAGCTACCCGCCGCCCCCATCCGGGAGCGGAAGGCCCGACCGCGGGGCCCGGAAGGGCCCGTTGGCCACGAGATACCCCGGGAGATAGCTGGTGGTCTGCGCCCTGGCCGCCCCAGCGCCAGCGGCGCTCCGTCCCCGGAGAGCAAGTCACCATGCCCGATCCACGCGCCACCATCCCCGCCAGCGACCTGGAGGATGAGAGCTTCGACGTGCAGCGCTGCGCCCTGCGGGTGCTGGACGGCAGCGCCGTCGGGCACGTGCTGGATCCCCTGCCGCCGCGCACCCTGATCGGGCGCCACCCCTGGTGCGATCTGGCGCTGGAAGACTCCCAGGTCAGCGGAAGCCACTGCGAGGTGGTGCTGCGCCGGGATGGCGTGCGGCTGCGCGATCTGGGCAGCACCAACGGCGTCTGGATCGGCGGCATGCGGATCTACGACTTGCTGCTGGAGCCCAGCACGGTCTTCCGCGTGGGCGAGACCTCGCTGCGCTTCGACTCCCGCATGGGCCTGCAGCAGGTCAAGCGCCAGGGCACCGACGGCAGCGGGCGCCTGATCGGCAAGAGCCCCGCCATGCGGCGCCTGTTCGACATGCTGACGCGCGTGGCGGCCCGCGACATCCCCGTGCTGCTGCTGGGCGAGACGGGCACGGGCAAGAGCGCCGTGGCCGAGGCCCTGCACCATCAGAGCCCGCGTGCCAAGCGCCCCTTCGTCACCGTCAACTGCGGCGCCCTGCCGGCCGAGCTGGTGGAGAGCACCCTGTTCGGCCACGTCAAGGGCGCCTTCACAGGGGCCCACCGCGCCACCCGCGGGCTCTTCGAGCAGGCCGACGGCGGCACCATCCTGCTGGACGAGGTGGGCGAGCTGCCGCTGTCGCTGCAGCCCAAGCTGCTCACCGCGCTGGAGACGCGCCGCGTGCGGCCCGTGGGCGGCGAGAGCGAGGTCGAGGCGGACTTCCGTCTGGTCACGGCCACCAACCGCGACCTCTGGGACGACGTGGCAGAGCGTCGCTTCCGCCAGGACCTCTTCTTCCGCATCGCGGGCATCGAGCTTACCGTGCCACCGCTGCGGGAGCGCCTGGGGGACATCGGCGCATTGGCGGAGCACTTCCTGGCCCAGCTGGCCAGCGAGGAGAGCAGCTTGAGCGCACCGCCCCGGATCAGCGCCAGCGCGCTGCGCAGCCTGGAGCGCTACGCCTGGCCGGGCAACCTGCGAGAGCTGCGCAACGCCCTGGCCAGGGCCATGGTGCTCGCCGGAGAGGACGAGATCGAGGCGGAGCACCTGATGATCCGCGGCTGGGCTCCGGAAGGCGCGCCGCAGGCCCCAGCCGGCGAAGGCGCCGCCTTGGAGGCCTCGTACTACGAGCGCAGCTTCAAGGACTTCAAAGCCGGCCTGCTGGCGCAGCACGAGCGTCGCTACTTCGAGCTGTTGATGGAACGGGTCCAGGGCAACATCACGCGCGGCGCCCGCGAGGCGGGCATCTCGCGCACCTACCTGCTCACCATGCTGCGCAGGTACGAGCTGTACGAACGACCAGGGTGATCGGGGGCGCACCATGAGCGGCAAGCGGCGCGATGACCAGCATCCGGACCGGCCCGACTGGGCCGAGAGGACCGCCGCTGCGCCCGTGCCCTCCCCAGACAAGGCGCCCGAGGACTCCTCCGCGCGGTGCCGAGGGCAGGGGCGCACGCGCCGCTACACCCTGCTGGACTGGAAGCGCTTCCGGCAGAACGAGGAACGTCAGCCCGCCGTCACCCCTGAGCTCTCGGTCATCGGCGCGGGAGCCATGGGCCGGGTGCTCCTGGCCCTGGACGAGCGCGTGGGTCGGGTGGTGGCCATCAAGGAGATGCAGGAGAGTATGCGCAGGTCGGCCTCGAGGCGCTTCCTGCGGGAAGCCCGGGTCACCGGAGCCCTGGAGCACCCGGGCATCATCCCAGTCCACGACCTGGGCAAGCAGGGCGAGCGCTCCTACTACTACACCATGCGCCTGGTGCGCGGCCGTTCTTTGGGCGACGCCCTTCGCAGCGCCGGCACCCTCCGGGAGCGCCTGGCCCTTCTGCACCACGTTACGGACCTCTGCCACGCCATCGCCTTCGCCCACAGCCAGGGCATCATCCACCGCGACATCAAGCCCGACAACGTCATGGTGGGCGCCTTCGGCGAGACCGTGGTGCTGGACTGGGGACTGGCGCGGGCGGTCGACGATGAGGACATGGACCACGGTCCCGTCAGCCAGGCAGGCCTGGCCGCCTCCCTCGACCCCAGCCGCACAGCCCCCAACGTCATCATGGGCACGCCGTCCTATATGTCCCCCGAGCAGGCCATGGGCGAGAAGGTGGACGCAGCCTCGGACATCTGGGCCCTGGGGGCCATCCTCTACCGGTTGCTGACGGGCAAGGTCCCGGTCCCGGGTAGGGGCGCCAAGGCGAAGCTGCGCTGGCTGCAGGATCCGGACGACCCGGTGGAGCCCGTGGCCCGCCACTGCCGCCAGGCCCCCAGAGAGCTGGCCTCGGTGGCCATGCGCTGCCTGGCGCGCGCAAAGGCCGATCGCTATGGCGACGCGCGGGAGATCGCTCGCGACCTGGAGCGCTACCAGGCCGGGGAGCGCGTAGTCAGCCACCACTACACCGTCTGGGAGCTGCTGCGGCACATGGTCAACCGCAACCGGCCCCTGTCCGTGGCCGTGGGCTTGGGCGTCCTGGTGGCCGTGACCGCGGCGGTCCTCTTCGTGCTGGCCCGCGAGGCGCGGCTGGAGGCGGAGGAGTACCGCGCCAAGAACGCCTGGGAGCAGCTGCTGCTGGCCCGCGCCGCCCTGAACGCGGAGCGCCCGCTGGAGGCCGAGGCTCGGCTGCGCCACTCCCTGGAGGACCAGGACTCCCTGCTGGGGCGCGCCCTGTGGTCCCGCATCCTGGGCACGCCGCTCTTGCTGCGGGAAAAGCTCGAGACCGAGGTCACGGGCATGGATTTCTCCCCAGACGGCACGCGCCTGGCCGTGGCCAGCGCCTCTTCGGACCTGGTGCTGCTGGACAGCTGGACCGGTGCGAGAGAGACCCTGCCCGGACCGGGTCGCACCCTGTACGTGGTGAGCTGGTCGCCCGCCGGAGACAAGCTGGCCGCGGGCTCGGGGGGCGGCGAGGTGGTCCTGTGGAACGACCTGACCGGCGATCCGCAGCAGCTGTCGGGCCACGCCGACATCGTCTCCACGTTGGCCTTCGATCGCAGCGGGCAGCTGTTGCTCAGCGGCAGCTTCGACGGCACGGCCCGCCTTTGGGACCTGGCCGCCATGCGCCAGCTCCGCAGCTACGAGGCCCACGAGGGCCCCATCACCACGGTAGCCTGGAATCCCTCGGAGGAGAGCTTCGCCACCGCCGGCGCCGACCACAGCATCCGCATCTGGGATCGGCGCGACGGCCAGGTTCGAGCCACGCTGCAGGGACACAAAGGCGAGGTGACGGGGTTGGCCTGGCTCGACGAGGGCCGCAGCCTGGTCTCGGCCAGCTACGACGGCACCCTGCGCAGCTGGGATCCCGCCACGGGCCGGCAGACGGACCTGCGCGAGGCGCCCAGCACCCAGTTCACCATCCTGGTGGCCAGCGACTCGGGCCGCGTGCTGGCCGCCGGGGACAGGCGCGGCCAGATCCACACCTGGTCCCCACCCGACGCGCGGCAGGCCAGGGTGATGGAGGGACAGCGCTCCATCATCTTCGGGTTGGCCCTGGACGGCGACGGCAGGCGCATCGCCTCGGGCGGCACGGACCGCACCGTCTACCTGTGGAACCCCTCGGCAGCGGGCAGCTCCCCGGTGGAGGAGGGTCACGAGGGAGTGGTGACCGCGGTGGATTTCCACCCCGACGGCAGCCGCCTGGCCAGCGCAGGATGGGACGGGCGCGTCTGCAGCTGGGACCGCGCGTCGGGCGCGCACCTGGGGGCCTGGCGCTCCCACGACGACATCGTGCACAGCTTGCGTATCTCGCCCGACGGCCAGCTCCTGGCCACGGGCGCGGCCGACGGCACCATCCGCATCCAGGACGCGGCCGACGGCCGCCTGCGCCGTCTGCTCACCGGCCACTACGGGGCCGTGCGCTCCCTGGCGTTCAGCCCCGACGGCCAGGAGCTGGCCAGCGCGGGCTACGCCGGCCTGATCTTCCTCTGGGACCTGGCCTCGGGAGCGAGCCGCACCGTCCTGGACGTGCGCGGGCGCACCGCCGTGGCCTTCGCTCCTGCAGGCCGCGTGCTGGCCACGGCGTGGTCCGCGGCCGACCAGGCCCACCTGCGCGTGCTCGACCTGGACACCGAGCGCGTGCTGCTGGAGGACGAGGTCGGCGATCCCGAGGTGAAGGACCTGGTCTTCGGGCCAGGGGGCGACAAGCTCTACGCCGTGACCCGCTACGGCGAAGTGCGGGCCTGGGACCTGGACTCGGGGAGCGCCCAGGCGCAGCTGGCGCTGCAGGGCCAGGGCTGCTCGGTGCAGGCGGACGCCAGCGGCCGCTACCTGGCCGCCACCTCCACCGTTCCCGCGGTGCGGCTGCACGACCTCCAGCAGGTCGGGACCAAGGCGCTGCACGGGCACCACGGTCCCGTAGCCGACAGCGCCTTCGATCCCAGCGGCCAGTTGCTGGTCACCGCAGGCTACGACGGCACGGTGCGCAGCTGGGAGGTGGCCACGGGCCGTCCCGGGTGGCGCGCCACGGCGCTGCTGGCGTCCCACGGCCTGCGGCACGGCCACGAAGGCTGGCTGCCGCTGGAGGGCGCCGATCCGGGCTCTCCGCCCGACCAGGGCTGGAGCCGCGCTTTGCAGACCCGAGCCCGCATCGCCAGCGAGACCACGGACGGTCGCGGCCTGTGCCTGCAGACCTGGGACGGCGCCATCGAGCGCTGGGACATGGCGGGCGACCAGCTGCTCTCCACGCACGTGCTGCCCCAGGCCAGCGCGCTGGTGGCCAGCGCCTCCAGCTGCGCCGCCCTGCTGGAGGACGGCAGCGCCCTGATGCTGCGCTCCGACTGGCAGGAGCCCTCGCAGCTGGCCTCCTCGGCGGCTGCTCTGGGCAGGGACGGACAGGGCCTGCTGATCGCCTCCGAGGGTGCGCTGCTGGTCTTCGATGCGCAGGGGGGCGCCCTGGGTCGGATCGAGAGCCCCTTCGGGGAGCCGACGGCCGCAGCGGGAACGGCCGATCTGGTGCTGGTGGGCGAGCGCCATGGCGAAGTGGCTCTCATAGGGAGACAAACCGAGGCGCCCCAACGCGCGAAGCTCCTCCAGGACACACCCACCAGCGCGGCCCGCACCCTGACCGAGGGACCCGCCGGCACCGTGGCGGTCGGCTTCGCCGACGGCTCACTGGGCCTGTGGGACGGCGACTCGGGGACTCAGCTCATCGGGCTGCGCCTGCACGGCCCCATCCAGCAAACGGGCGTCCACGGAAATCGCCTGCACGCCCTGAGCGAGACGGGCGCCTACGCCTCGCTCGATCTGGAGTTCCTGGAGCGCGAGCGCTGCGCCCTGCTGCGGGAGGTCTGGGACAGGGTGCCGGTCATCTGGGATGGCGCCAGGGCGCAGTCCAGCCCACCCCCGCTTCGCCACGCCTGCCTGGCGCAGGCTTCACGCTAGTCGACCCGCCACCCTCGCTCTTCCGCCGAAACCCGACCGCAGGATCTCGAAAGGACGAACCCATGGTGATGAGAACCTCCCCCGCCTTTGTCGCCATCCTGCTGCCCCTGGCGGCGCTGGCCTGCAACGACAAGACCGACAGCGGCTTGGACTCGGACCCGCAGGGAGACAGCTCCTGGGACAGCCAGGCCCCCGACACGGGAGGGGACAGCGTTCCCGACACGGGAGGGGACAGCGAACCGGTCTATGAGAACCCGGCCATCGAGTCCTGCGGCGACGGGACCACCGGCTTCATCAGCGAGCCGGAGCGCGCCGTCCACGTCTGGGCCGACGCGGAAGAGGGTGGCGACGGCAGCTGGGCGCACCCGCTGACCGACATCTCCGACGCACTGGAGCTGACCCGCGTGCTGAAGGACAAGCGCATCGCCATATGGCCAGGGGTCTACACCGACAACCTGAGCATCTCCCTCCACTCCGGCGACGACGACACCATCATCCAGGCTTGCTCCCCGGACGAGGTCACGCTGCAAGCGGAGGACTCCTCGGCGCCCGTCATCGTGGCCAACGAGGCCACGGGCGTGGAGATCGCCGGCCTGTGCACCGAGGGGGGCACGCGCGGCATCCAGATCTGGGGCGACGCGTCGCTCTACCTGAACGGCGTCTGCGCCACCGGCGCCACCGCCGTGGGCCTGCTCGTATTGGGCAATGCCACCCAAGCGGTGCTCGAGGATGTGGAGATCCGGGGCAGCGGCGCCAAGGACGGCCTCGGCTACGGCATCGCCATTCAGGAGGGCGCCACCGTGGACATGCAGGGCGGCGGGGTCTGGGACGCCTCCACGGTGGGCGTGCTCGTGGACGACGCCACTGAGGTCAGCCTGAGCGGGGTCACCGTGGAGGGCACGCTGGCCGACGCCGATGGCAGCTACGGCCACGGTCTGCAGGTCCAGAACGACACGGTGGAGGTCACGGTGCAGGACGCCAGCTTCGCGAACAACCAAGGGGCCGGGGTCCACGTGCTGCAGGGCCTGGGCTTCACCATGGCGGCCAGCTCGGTGAGCGCCACCGCGGCCAGCGCGATCCCCGACAGCAAGGAGAGCACGGGCGACGGCGTGGTCATCAGCCGGGGCGAGGGCAACCTGGCTCCGGCGCAGTTCGTCGCCGAGATCAGCGACTGCGTCATCGAGGGCTCGGAGCGCGCGGGCATCGTGCTCGACGGCGTGACCGCCATGGTTTCCGACAACGTCCTGTCGGGCAACGGCCACGGCGACGACACGGTCCTGGCCCAGGACTCGGCCATCGTCTCGGGCAGCGACACCGTCACGACGCTGGCGGACGATGAAGCCCTGGCGCTCAACCTGTCACCGGCGGACGAGGTGGACGTCAGCTCCAACTGAACGCCTGGGAGATCCCCGATGCACAGTACGAGCATACTCTCTCTCTTTCTCCTGGTCGTGGCGCCCTTGCCGGCCTGCGACGCCAACAAGCCCGCCGAGAAGCCCGAGCCGGCCGACGACGGATCCGACAGCGCCGCACCCGAGCCCGACACGGGCAGCCCCGGCGATACGGCCAGCGAGTGCTCGGAAGGAGAGATCCGGGACGGCGATCACTGCGTGCCCGAGGCCTGCGGCATGGGCACCTGGGGCGAGCTCGAGACCGGGGAAGGCACGTTCTTCGTGGACATCGCAGCCGAAGAGGGCGGCGACGGCTCCATGGAGGCGCCCCTCACCTCCATCCAGACCGCCCTGGACGCGGCGAGCGAGGGAGGGGGCAACCTGGTGGCCGTGGCGGCCGGGACCTACGGCGAGCTCCTCTTCCTGGGACCGGACCACGACGGGATTCACCTGGCCGGACGTTGCCAGGAGCTCGTCGTCATCGACGCCAGCGGAGGCGACGAAATCACGCCGGGGATCTGGTTGGCGCTGAACGACGGCGCAGCGACGCTCTCGGGCCTGACCGTACGCGACTCCGGCTTCGCCGGCGTGTTCGTGGGCGGCGGCGAGGTGAGCGTGCGCGACATGAGCCTGCTGGCCAACGGCTACTCGGGTATGTACGCAGCCAACTGGTACTCCGTCCCCGTCACGCTGACGATGGAGGACTGCCTGGTGGCCGAGAACATCGGCGCCGGCTTCCTGCTCTACAACACGGACGCCGTGGCCAGCCTCAGCAACGTGGTCATCAGGGACCAGCAACCGGGGACCTGGCAGCAGCCCGGCATCGGCGTGCTGGTCACGGACGGCGCCAGCCTGACCATGGACGGCTGCGAGCTGGCCGGCAACCGCAACCAGGGCCTCAACATCCAGCAAGACGAGGGCAGCACCTCGGTGGTGCTGCGAGACACCGTGATTCGGGACACCCTGCTCTCTTCCAGCGGCTTCTACGGATACGGCGTCCAGATCACCGGTGGCGCCTTGGAGCTGGAGTCGTGCGAGCTCTCAGGGAACAGCCATGCAGGCCTGGTCGCCGTGGGCGAAGAGACCCGGATCTCCATCCGCGACAGCGTCATCCGCGACACCCAGACTGCGGAGGACGGCAGCTTGGGCGACGGGATCTCGTTGAGCGAGGGTGCCACGCTGGAGGTGGAGAACAGCGAGATCGCCGCCAACCGCGCCTGGGGCGTCGGCGTGTCCGGCGAAGGCACAACAGCCAGCTTCGTGGACAGCGTCGTCCGCGACACCGCGACCGACGAATACGGACTCAATGGCATGGGCCTTCTGGTCAGGGAGAGCGCCCAGGTCAGGATCGAAGCTTGCAGCGTGGAGGACAACACCTCGGCGGGCATCATGGTCTTCGATGCGGGCAGCGCGGCGACCATACACGACACGCTGGTGCGAGGAACCCGGCCGGACGAAGAAGCCAAGAACGGCTTCGCCCTGGCCGCGGGCGCCGGAGCGTTCATAGAAGCCAGCCAGGTCACCCTGGAGGCGAACCGGGGATTCGGCGCGATCGCCGACGACGAGGCCACCCAGGTGTTCATGGAGGACAGCATCATCAGCGCCACCGAGCGCGGAGACATCTACACCGTCGCCGCGGGCGTCATCGCCCAGGGCGGAGCCAGCTTCAGTGGCGCTGGCCTCGAGATCGTCGGCAACGAGGGTCCGGGCCTGCTCGCATTCCAGGCGGGAGCTCTGGACTGCCAGGGCTGCACGCTGTCCGACAACGAGTTCGCCGGTGCGGTGGTGCTGGACGCCGGTTCGCTCATCCTCTCCGACGCCAGCATCGAGCGTACGGCTCCCGGCTCCAACCTGGGGGGTGGCATCGGCGTCTACGCCGAGACCATAGAGGGCTACGTCCCCTACCTCGAGGTCACAGACAGCGAGCTGCGCGACAATCCCATCGCCGGCGTCTGGCTCGCGGGTGAGGGCCAGTATCTGCTCACGGGCAACAGCATCCACGGCGGCGAGGGAGAGATCCTCGGCTCGCTGCAGCGCTGCGGCGATGCCGTGTACGCCCGCGACGGCATCAGCGCCTGGGACGGCGAACTGGGCCTGAAGCTGGAAGGCAACACCCTGCAGCAGGGCCGTGGCGCCGGCTTGTTCCTGGACGAATCCAGCGCCTGGGTGTCGGGGAACAGCTGGCAGGACAACGTGGTGGACCTGGTGGTCCAGGGCAGCGCCTGCGACAGCCAGCCCGAGGGACTGGAGGAAGGCGAGCTGGACAGCATGGAGCTCTGCCCCACCTACGACTACTCCATCTGCGACGACAGGCTCGACTTGAAGGTGCAGCTGTCGAACCCGGAGTAGGGGGGGTCAGGATGCCACAATTACCCTTTTCCCCTTCCGGCACGTTATACAACCACTATGCCACGCTCACCTCGTATCGACTTTTCCGGTGCCCGCCACCACGTCATGAACCGCAGCTCCCGTCGGCGGAAGGTCTTCCGCACCGAGAGCGATCACCAGCTCTTCCTCGAGCTGCTGGGCGAGCTCCCAGGCCGCTTCGGCACCAGGGTCCACGGCTACGCCCTGATGGGAAACCACTTCCACGCGATGCTCGAGTGCCCCTCGGCGCCTCTGCCGGCGGTCATGGCCTGGTTCGGGGGAGCGCTCGCTCGCAGGATGAACCTCGTACACCGCTGGGACGGACCGCTCTTCCGGGGCCGCTACCGCAACCGCATCGTGCTGGATGACGCCTACTGGCGCGATCTCCTCTCCTATCTCCACCTCAACCCGGTCCGCGCGGGCCTCGTGGACCACCCCGACCGCAGCACTTGGACCAGCCATCGCGCCTACGCTGGGTTCGACGCGCCGCCGCCCTGGCTCCAGCACGAAGAGCTGCTCGGGCTCTTCGGCTCTCCGCAGCTGTACCGAGAGAGGATCGAAGAACTTCTCGCAAGCCCTGATCAGCTGCCCCAGGCCTTCGAGCCCGACCAGCTGTGGCGCACGCCGAGTACGGACGCAGCCGCACTCGTCAGGGTGCCCGCCGCAGTGATGACGCTCACCTCCGACGACGCGCTGACCAAGGTCTCCATCCTCACCGGCGCCACCATCGATTCCCTGCGGACCACCCGCGTCGGCAGGACCGGCAACCTGCCCCGCGCGCTGGCGGCTTGGTGGCTTGGTCGAGCGGCCGGGCTGTCACGCAGACAGGTCGGCCAGGTCCTGGGGATGACACCGGCAGCGGTGGGCGCGGCCGCGCACCGCGTTCGCACCGCCGAAGGAACCATGGCCGAATGGCGCGATGCGTTGATGCAGGACTGGTGGGGAACGTAGGGGAAATCGTAATGGTGACATCCTGACCCCCCCTGTGTGACCCCCCCCTGGCTATTCGGCGTAGAAGGGCGAGGTCCAGATGCGCGCCTCGTCGTCCACCCCTTCTGGCTGGAGACGGATGCGGGCGTAGACCGCGTCGCCCGATGAGAGGCTGAGATTTTCTTCCAACAGCTCGTCCAGGCTCTCTGCGAGGGTCGCGCCATCCTGGTCCAGCAGGTGGATGGAGAGCAGGGTGGCGGCGTCCAGGGACTCTTCGACGGAGACGATGACCTGGTGCGGACCGGCCTCGGCGTCGACGGTGCCACCGGGCAGGCTGACATTCCCCGCGCTGTCGAGGACCGCCGCCCGCACTGAGACCATTGGGCCGCTGGTGGCCAGGGTGTTGCGGGCAAAGAGGGCGTCGAACAGGCTCTCGCGCGTCAACTCAGCCTCGTAGAGGGCGCCGGCCAGGCCGCCCCCGTAGTGTAGGCAATTCAGCTCATCCTGCCCGTCTCCGTCCTCGTCACGCCAATAGGAGGTACAGGAGGGGCCATCCCCCAGGCTGCCTGGCCGCGAGTCGTGGCTGTCGGTCCCCGCGATCACGCCCAGCCGGTGACCCAAGGCGAGGGCGGCCTGCAGCGAGCCCTCCTCACCGAGGTAGGTGGAATCCTCGGGTAGCCCCCAGCCGCAGTGTTCGGCCTCCGTATCCGCGCACTCCGAGGCTCCGTGCTCCGAGTAGATCTCCACCAGGGTCTCGTAGCGCTCGTCCGGGGCGTTGTGCTCGGCGGCCCAATCGACGGGCTGGGGGGTGGACAGCGCCGTGTGGTGGAAGAAGCTGATCAGGCGCTCCTCTCCGCAGCTGTCCGCTGCCTCGTCCAGCCGCTCCCAGAACGAGGGCACGTCTTCGGCCAGCACGGGGTTCGGTCCCACGTAGAGCTCGCCGTTGCGATTCTTGTTGAAGGCGTCGCTGATGGTGGGAGCCGCCACGCGGTAGTCGGAGCAGATGTCGGTCCCGTCGAAGATGACGGTCTTGTGGCCTCCGTCGAAGGTGCCATTGCCGGTCTTGTTGTCGAAGGTCCACTCGTACCCGAGGATGGGCACGAAGCCGTCCACTCCCTCCGCCTCCTGCACCAGGCGATCTTGCTCGTCCCAGATGTCGGTTCCCGCGCTGAGCGGCGATCCGTCCGGGTGGTAGGTCACGTACTCGGCGTGATCGGTGAGCGCGGCGAAGTCGAGCCCGTTGGCCATGGCTTCCGCGAAGAAGGCGACGCCGGCGGATTCCTCCCTGTCCGCGCAGTCGGCGTCCCGATCCTCGCAGCCATCCATGGACAGATTACAGTGGGCGTGCAGGTCGCCGAAGGCCAGCTTGCGCCCCAGCAATAGCAGGCTGATGCTGGCCTGGCCCACTGTGGTGGGCTGCTCTCCGTCCAAGAGAGCCGCGAGCCGAACCGAGAGCTCGACCTGGCCAGGTGAATCAGTCTCCGCAGCGAAGCTCATGCTCTGACTCGCGCTGACGCTCTCCAGCTCCTGCAGAGAAGCGAAGTCCGATGTCCAGCAGCTCGAGGTGTCGCCCTTCTCCAGGCAGCTGGGATCCAGGAACCAGGTCTCGTCTTTCTCCTCCAGCTGCAGGAGCAGGCCTGTGGCTGGCGGGAACTCCGACAAATCCGGGAGATCCACGGTCCAGTCGAGCGCCGCCTCCTCATCGGCCAGGTAGATGAGTCCGCGACGCGCGGCCGCCAGCTCCAGCGCCATGGCGGAGGGCACCAGGCTGTCGCCGGCCTCTCCCGAAGCGGGGTCGCTCAAGCGGTAGAGCGTGTTGGCCAGGGCGTCGGGATCGAACCAGGGGCCGCTGCCTTCGGCCAGCTCTTCCCAGCCACCGGCCAGATCCCTCTCCAGGATCCAGCTCCCTTCGGCCGCCGCTTCGACCCACAACAGCGCCCCCTCGCTGCCCTGCAAGCCGTAGAGCGCAGGAGGCGCGTCAGGGGAGCCGGGGGACTGGCTGGAATCCTCTCGAGGGGAGGAACAGCCAATGACCAGGAGCAAAAGGGGTAGCTTTGGCATGACCTCTCCCTCAGGTGCGTCTCCATAGTAGCAGTGACGCGGCTGGATGGTCCACCAAAGGAGCACGGGCCACGGACCGGCAGGGGAAGCTGCGACGAGTGGGTCGAGGAGCGCCTAGCTCCCCCTCATATGCCCCGGCGTCAGGTCGCGGAACCCGAAGCGTCGCAGGGGACGGGTCAGCCGACCCGCCGCGGCGCGGGCTTTCATCTCGCTGTCCAGGAAGCGGTCCCAGAAGCGCGACCAGCGTTCGAAACCCGGGGGAATATAGAAGAGCGGGTCCAGATCGGCCGGGTCGTCGGGCAGCAGATCCACGCCGGCGGGGACCACGCCGTCTTCGCGGGCGATGGTCTCGAAGTGGGTGTCCTCTTCGACCCGGCACCAGGTGAGCGTCATGCGGCCCCGCCCCTTGAGGGAGCCGTGGATCCAGGCGTACCAGGCCAGCATGGCCAGCTGCTCGCGCCGCGAGGTGGAGGGCGGAGTGGCGAAGAAGCTCCAGCTGGCCTTGATGCCCTTCACCCGCCGCAACGTACGCACGCTCTCGGCGATCTGGGCGGTGGTGGTGTCTTTGCGCATGCGATCCAGGCTGGGCTGCAGCAGGCCGTCGGGCGAAAACGCCACCCGGTGGCAGCCCGCGGCGCGCATCAGCTCCAACAGCTCCACGTCCAGCCCCTCGAAGCCCAGCCAGGCCACCCAGCGCGCCTGCAATCCGCGGCGCAGCATGGCCTGGCAGATGTCCCGCGCGTGGGCCGGGTCCTCGTTGAAGCGGCTGTCGGTGAAGGTGAACTGGCGGACATCGAACTGCTCGGCCAGGTAGGCGACCTCGTCGGCCACCACCTCGGGGGGCTTGCGGCGCAGGCGCTTGCCGTTCAGGTAGGGGTAGTTGCAGTAGGCGCAGCGCCGCGGGCAGCCGCGGGTGGACTCGATGCCCACGTCCAGCATCAGGCCCCGGCGGCGCTCCTCTTCGCGATAGACCTCCCAGTCCACGTAGTGGCGCCTGGGAAAGGACAGGGCCGAAAAATCGGGCATCTCCCGGTCGCCGCCGTACCGCACGCCGCCCTGCCCGTCGCGCCAGTAGACGCCGGGAACCTCCTGGGGCGCGTCCAGCCGCTCCAGCAGGGCCGGCAAGGTCTGCTCGGCTTCGGCCTGCACGCCGAAGTCGTAGCCGTAGCGTTCCATGAAGGTCTGGCTGGCCTGAGTGAAGCCTGGGCCCCCGAGGATGGTGGGCACGTCGGGGGCGACGCGCCGGATGCTGCGCAGCAGCGGCTCGAGCGAAGTGTGGTAGACGAAGGGCGCCTTGCGCGTGGTGGAGTCGATGTTGCGCTGGGAGACGCCCACCGCGTCCGGCCGGAAGTCGGCCACCGCGCGCTCGACCGCCCGGTCCGTGTCCTCGTCGCCGACGTTCAGATCGACGACACGGGGTTCGTGACCGGCGTCTTCCAGGGCCGTGGCCACGCAGCACAGGCCGATGGGAAAGACCAGCTGATCGGCCACTCCCTTGCGGCCGAGCGGGGATTGGAACAGCAGGACACGCATGGTCGACAGGCTCCGGATCGGGGAGCGGGGATATAGCACGGGCTGGGCGCCGCGAAGGGCCGCGCAGCTCGGACAGTTTGCGCACCACAGCCGCACATCGACCGCGGCTCTGCCGCGGCAGCTTGCTTCAACAACGCAAGAACTGCTAATATTCCGCCTTCTTTCGGATACCACACACATGAGATTCACCCGGTGTCACAGACGAGCAAGGAACGGCCCGTGGGTTCGAGCGCCACGGTCTCCCTTGAGATCGAGGCGCTGGATTCTATAGAGGGCCAGCGCGCACCGGCCTGGGACGAGTTGGCACCCAAGGATCAGGTTGGGCTGGAGCGTGGCCAGCTGCTGGCCGCAGAGCGTGCCCGCCTGAACGAACTCGAGCCCTGGTATCTGGTGGCGCGAGCCGCCGGAGAGCCCGTGGGAATCGGGCATTTTTTCCTGCTGGACATGGACTTCTCGCGCCTGGGGAGCGAGCTGAAGCCCCACACCCGCCAGGCGCTGAAGAGCTGGTTCCCCGGATTCCTGGAGCTGCGCGTGGCAGAGTGCGGCTTCTTGACCGCCCTGGGCGAAGGCATCGCGGCCCGCGGGTCCTGGCTGCCGGCCACGGTGCGCGCCGTGGCGCTGGAGCTGGAGCGCATCGCGCGCGACAGGGGGGGGCAGGTCGCCATCGTGCGCGATGTCCCCTTCGAGGCGCGAGCTTCCTACCGCGCCCTGGAGGAGCTGGGTTGGGTGTCGGTATTGGGATTCCCGCGCGCCGGCATGGCCCTGAACCAAGGCAGCTTCGAGGAGTACCTGCGCGCGCTGAAGTACAAGAAGAGCCTGCAGCTGCGCAATACCATGAAGAAGCTGGCCGAAGGCGGCTTGACCGTCCGGACCATCCAGCGCTTCGGCGCCCACGCCGAGCGGCTGGAAGCGCTCTGGCAGCAGGTCCATGAGCGAGCCTCGGACTACGAGCACGAGCTGCTCACCGCGGCCTGGTTCCGCGAGGTGGATCGCTGCCTGCCCGAGCGCACGAGCCTGACCGCGCTCTGCAAAGGCGAAGAGATCCTCGGGTTCTTCCTGAACTTTTTGGGCGATGACCTGCAGTTCTCGGCCCACTGCGGGCTGGACTACGCCCGCAACCAGGAACACAGCATCTACTTCAACCTCTACCTGGCGGCGCTGCGAGAGGCCTTCGAGCGGGGCTACCGCCGCGTGGACTTCGGCCTCACCACCTACGACTTCAAGTTCTCCATCGGCTGCCAGCCACAGCCCCTGGTCTACTTCGTCAAGCACCTGCAGCGACCGGAGCTCACGCGGGCTTTCGCCGACATCTTGCACCGGGCCATCCCGCAACCCGAAAACAAGCGCAAGCCCTTCCGCGCGCCCCAGGCGCCGGCGCCCGACCTGCCCGGCGCCAGCAGGGCGCTCTCCAGCCCGCCGCCGGATGCGCCCCGGGATGTCTTCCGCCGCGCCCAGAGCTATGTGCGCATGGACATCCTGCGCTTCCTGGATCTCTACACTTTCTGCCCGCCCTTCGACGGCGCGCAGCTGCCCGTCATCGAGTACCAGGGGCGGCCGGTCATCATGCTGGGCACCAATGCCTACCTGGGCCTGGACACCCATCCGGACGTGCGGCGAGCTGCCGCCGAGGCCATCGAGCGCTACGGCTCGGCCTGCTCTGGCTCCCCCCTGCTGAACGGCACCCCGGACCTGCACCAGCAGCTGGCCGCCGAGCTGGCGGCCTTCCTGGGCAAGGACGACGCGCTGCTCTTCAGCACCGGCTACCAGACCAACCTGGGCGTGCTGTCCACGGTGGTGAACTACAACGACGTGGTGCTGATGGACGAGCTGAACCACGCCAGCCTGGTGGACGGCGCGCAGCTTTCCAGGGCGCTCTTGCTGCGCTATCGCCACAACGACCTGGGCGCCCTGGAAGACGCGCTGAAGCGCGAGCCCAAGCGCGCCAAGCTGGTGGCGGCGGACGGCGTGTTCAGCATGGAAGGCAGCCTGGCCAGGCTGCCGGGGCTCGTGGCGCTGATCAAGCGCTACGGCGCCCGCATCATGGTGGATGAAGCCCATGGAATTGGCACTCTGGGGCCAGGGGGGCGCGGCGTAGCCGAGCACTTCGGGCTGCTGGACCAGGTGGACCTGGTGTTGGGCACCTTCAGCAAGTCCCTGGCCGCGGTGGGTGGCTTCGTGGCGGGGGATGCGGAGGTCATCGACCACCTGCGCCACAAGGCGCGCTCCCACGTCTTCTCCGCCAGCCTGCCCCCAGCCGCCGTCGCCTCCGTTCGCCAGGCCCTGGCGATCATCAAGGCGCAGCCCCAGCTGCGCAGAGACCTGCTGGACAACGCCCGCTACCTGGCGCGGGCGCTGCGAGACTTGGGATACCAGGTTCGCTTCCAGGGCGCGCCGATCATCTCGCTGCCCTGCGGGGACGAGCTGCTGACCCTGGGCCTGTACCGAGCGCTCCTGGATCAGGGGGTCTACGTCAATCCCGTTCTGCACCCCGCTGTTCCCAAGGGTCGGGAGGGGATAAGGAACAGCGTGATGGCCACCCACACGCGCAGCCAGCTCGGCCGGGCCGCCAAGTTCTTTGCGCAGGTTCGCACCACCAACTTCCCCGTGAAGCCCAGCATGGAAGAGTGAGCCATGGTGGTATCTCATCACGAGCTGGATCCCGCCGACACCAAGATGGAGCAGTCCTGCCGGCTGGTGCGACCCGTCTGCATCTACCTCAAGAAGGAATACGGCGAGGAGGCCTTCGCGGAGGTGGCCGAGGCAGCCGGCCTGCCTGCCGACTACCTGCTGGATGAGCACAACTGGATGTCGCACGATTTCTACAAGCGCATCCTGGAAGAGCTGGTGCGCTACACCGAGGACCCGCGCGCGCCCTACAAGGCCGGCCTCTACGCCGCCACGCCCGAGGGCTACGGGCACCTGTACTGGCTGCTGCGCGCCTTTGGCAGCCCCGAGATGATCTACAAGCAGGTCGTGCGCATGGTGCCCAAGTACACCAAGGTCGCGACCTACAAGATCGTCGAGCTGACCAGCAACAAGGTCGTGCTGGAGCTGCGCCACAAAGAGGGCTACCAGCAGAGTGAACTGGCCTGCCTGGACGCCATCGGCGAGCTGGCCTCGGTGGCCACCGTGCAGGGATCTCCGCCAGCCAGGGCCGTGGAACACCAGTGCCAGGCCCACGGAGCCGAGTGCTGCATCTACGAGCTGCGCTGGATCAACAAGCCCAGGGGTCTGCCCCTCTTCGCCGGGTTGGGCCTGGGCCTGCTGCTGGTCCTGGCGGACTACCTCACGGTGGGCCAGCTCTTCGCATCCGGCATCTGGTATCTGACCGCCCTGGGCTGTTCCATCGTCGTCTCCATGGCCACCCTGGCCGGAGCCTTCGTGGAGGCGTCCCGCGCCAACCGCTGGAATGCCCGGCTGGCCAAGGAGCTGGACAACTCGCTGATGGAGTCCATGGAGGCCGTCGAGCAGAAGTTCGAGGATCTGCGCCGGGCCCGGGACGAGATCGTGGCCCTCAAGAACGACGAGCTGCTCTCCAAGGCGCGCGAGCTCGAGGCCCTGAACGAGGAACTGACCCACGCCTACGAAGATCTGAAGAAGACCGACTCCAAGAAGACCGAGTTCTTGCGCATCGTGGCGCACGATCTGAAGACGCCGCTGGCCTCGATCCATACCTATGCGCGCATGCTCACCATGTACGAGGATCTCGCCCAGGAGGAGCAGCGCGGCTTCGTGGAGATCATCGAGAAGGAGAGCGTCCGGCTGGCGAGCATCATCGACCGCTTCCTGGACCTGACCCGCATCGAGTCCGGCACGCTGCGCATGAGCAGCGATGATGTGGCCCTGCGCGAGCTGCTCCTGCACATCGGCAAGGTCTTCCAGACCATCGCCGAAGGTCGCGACAACGACATCGTCTTCGACATCGACCCCCAGCTTCCTCGTATTTCAGCGGACGAGGGGCGCCTGGGCCAGGCGGTCTCCAACCTGCTGTCCAACGCCTGCAAGTTCTCGCCCGCAGAGAGCCGGATCCTCGTGAAGGCGCGTGCCATCGGGCGAGGAGGGGGAACAGACGTGCTGGTGAGCATCACGGACAGCGGGCCAGGGATTTCCGAGCAGGCCAGGGAAGCCATCTACCAGAAGTTCTACTGCGATGAGGTGGAGAATGGGCGCGGCATCACAGGCCAGGGCCTGGGGCTGTTCATCGCCAACGAGATCGTGAGAGGGCACGGGGGCCGCCTTTACCACGAGAGCAGGCCCGGCGGGGGCACAACCTTCCATATTCGACTGCCCGTCGAGCGCGTTTCGCACGACGACAGCTTCGGCGACTAGGAGGCGAGCATGGCTGAACAGAAGCGAGTGCTCATCGTGGAGGATGAGTACGCGATGGCCCGGGCCCTCTCCTTCATGCTTGGCAAGGAAGGCTATCTGCCCGCCATCGCCGCCGACGGGTTGGACGCGCTGGAGCAGCTGGCGGTGCAACGCAGCGATGTCATCATCCTGGATCTGGACCTGCCCCGCATGAACGGCTTCGACCTCTGCCGGCGGTTGCGGGCCGAAGAGCGTACGCGCGACATCCACATCATCGTGCTGACGGCCTCGCCCCACGAAGAGGACGGAGAACGCGTCATGGCGCTGGGTGCCAACGTGTTCATGACCAAGCCCTTCGAACCCATGGAGCTGCTGGAACGCGTCCGTGAGGCCACAGCCGGAACCTGAGGAGAGGCCCAGCTTGGACGTCAGGTTTCGTTACGACGAGCGCATGGCCCAGGGCGGCGTCGCCACCCTGGTGGAGCTGCTGGAGGATCGGGCCGGCAGGCTCGGCGATCAGCTCTTCATGGAGTTCGCCAGCGGGGAGCTGCTGAGCTTCCAGGCGCTGCACAGCGGGGCCGCGCTGTATGGCGGTTTCCTCAAGGACCGCGGCCTGGGCGCGGGCGACCGCGTCGCACTGGTGTTTTCCACCAGCCCCAAGCTGATCCTGGCGTTCTTCGGCGTCCTCTACGCGGGCGGGATCCCCGTTTCCATGTACCCCCCTCCAGGCCTGCGGGGCGTAGACGGCTACCTGGAGAGGCAGGCCCGGCTGCTGCTCGATGCCGAGCCCCGGATCCTGTTGATCCCGGCGAGCCTCAAGCCGGTCGCGACGCTGCTGAAAGAGCGGGTGCCTCACCCACCTAAGCTGTTCTCATGGGAAGAGGTGGAGCGAGCCAGCCCCCAGACCATCCCGGCGCCGGCCCTGGAAGCCACCCAGAGCGCCTTGATCCAGTACACCTCCGGCAGCACCGGGCGGCCCAAGGGAGTGGAGCTCTCCCACGCCGCCATCCTGGCCAACTGCGAGGCGCTGGGGGGCCCTGTGGGCTTCCGACCCGACGACTGGATGAACAACTGGCTGCCGCTGTACCACGACATGGGGCTCATCGGGATGGTGATGTTCCCCCTTTCCTACGGCGTGCGCACCCACATGATGTCGCCCTTCGACTTCCTGCGCTCCCCAGCTCGCTGGCTGCGCTCCATCTCCGACGGCAAGGGCACCATCACCGTCGCACCCAACTTCGCCTACAGCTACTGCCTGCGTCATGTGGGGAGCGAGCAGGTCCCGGAGGGGCTCGATCTGTCCTCCTGGCGCATCTGCTACCACGGAGCCGAGCCGGTCTCCGCCGGGCTCATCGAGCGCTTCACCGAGCGCTTCGCGCCGTACGGATTCCGCTCCAATGTCTTCTCGCCCGTCTACGGCATGGCCGAGAACGCGCTCATCGCCACCTGCCCCGACCACGCCGCGGAACCCGTCTTCGATCGGATCGACCGCTGCGCCTTGGAGAAGGAGGGCCGGGCGCTGCCAGTCGGCGGGGCCGGGCCCGGCACGAAGCGCGTTGTGGCGTTGGGGCGGGCCGTCCGGGGCACCCGCTTGCTGATAGTGGATCCCAAGGGAAGGCCCCTGCCCCAGCGCCACCAGGGGGAGATCCTGCTGGCAGGCACCTCCTTGATGAAGGGCTACTTCCGCAACCCCGAGGCCATGGCGAAGGTCATGAAGGAGGGCTGGTTCCGCACTGGCGATCTCGGCTATCTCGCCGATGGGCAGCTGCACGTGACCGGTCGGCGCAAGGACCTGATCATCCGCTTCGGGGGCAAAGACCACCCCACGACGTGGAGCAGGCCGCCGAGAAGGTCGAGGGCATCCGCACCGGTTGCAGCGCGGCCTTCGGCGTCTACAACGAGGAGCTGGCCAGCGAGGAGATCGTGGTGGTGGTGGAGAGCGCGGCTGGTGGCGAGGACCAGCGCAAGGAGCTCGCCACCGCTGTCAAGCGCGTTGTCTGCGACCAGGTGGGCTGCAGTCCCGACGTCGTGGAGGTAGTGCCGCCGCGAACCGTCCCGAAGACCTCCAGCGGGAAGCTGCGCCGCAGCGTCACCCGCAAAAACCACCTCGCTGGAAGGCTCGAGCCCGCTTCTACCGCGCTGTGGAGCGTCGTGAAGGCGTTGTGGGCGAACGCGAAGGCTTGGGTGGAGCGCGTCCGGGGCGAATCAGCGCACTGACGGAGGAATGACCCCGAGCTTGGAGCGCACCAGCTCCGTCAGCCTGCCACGTCGTCCGCGCCCACCATCTCCTCTTCGTCGATCATCACGTCGAGGGTTTCCGAGATTTCGGCCAGCAGCTCGATGGCCTCGATGGAACCCAGCCCCAGATCGTCGAGGAAGAGCGTTCTCTCCAAGATGCTCTCGGGATCGCGGCCGGTCTTGCGGACCAGGATCTCCTTGATGGTGGCGATGACGAGTTCTGCCATGGGACTGCTCCGGCGAGGTCTACCTGGAACATCGGATCGCAGGGCTTGGTATTCCTGCTGCCATGGCGAGTCCGCTGTGATCATCGCCTCCCGGGTCCTCGTCGAGGCGCCGAACCGCAGCCGGTCACGTCGGTTCGCAATGACTCCAGCTCGTCGACGAGGATCCGCAGATCACCCTCGTCGGTGCGGTCGTTGCAGATGCAGGCACGAAACACGGTGCGCCGCCGGTCTAGCTGCAGCGCGGACAGCCAGATCCTGCCGCGGCGGATGAGGGTCTCAACGGCGGCCTCGACCGCCTCGGGGTCTTCGCCAATCTCGGGCGCGTTGAAGCAGACCACCGGCAAGGGGCTGTCGTTGTACAGCGACCATCCGCGGTCGCGCAGCATCCGTCGCAGCAGCTGGCCCATGGCGATCTGGTGATCGACCATCGCCTGGATTCCGCTCCAGCCCAGCTCGGCCACGAGCATGAAGACCTTCAGGCCGATGAACCGCCGCGACCACTGGATGGTGCTGCGGTAGGCGTCCTCGGTGCCCGTGACCTCGTCTGACACGTAGCGGGTCGTCACGTCGAATGCCTGCCGCACGGCTTTCCCGTGCCGACACAGGAACATCCCCGCGGCGGTGGGTACGGGCAGGCACTTGTGCGCGTCCCAGGTGACCGAATCCGCCGCCGAGATCCCATCCAGGTGGTGGGACGCGCTGCTCGACAGCAGCGCCAGCCCCCCCCAGGCGGCGTCCACGTGCAGCCACAATCCTCGTTGAGAGCACAGCGAGGCCAAGGCCGGCAGCGGATCGATGGCCCCCACCCCCGTCGTCCCTGCCGTGGCGATGACCATCAGCGGGGTGCGCCCCTCACGCGAGTCATGGTCGATGCGGCCTCGCAAGGCCGCCACGTCCATCCGGTATCGAGCGTCGACGGGTATGCGCCTGACCGCATTCCGCCCCAGACCGGTGATCTGGGCGATCTTGATCGCGCTGTCGTGGGCGTGATCGGAGATGTAGATGGTCGGTGCGTGGCTGCCGACCCCGTGGGATGCCGTCTCGGGCAGGCGATGGGCCGTGGCGGTCACCACCGCGCTGAGGCTGGCCTCGGACCCGCCGCTGGTGAAGTGGGCGGTCGCCTGCGGACCGAAGCCCACCAGCTGCATGAAGCGGTCGAGCAAGAGCCGCTCGATCTCGGCTGCCGCGGGGGCGTACCACCAGGATCCCAGCTGCGGGTTGTACAGGGCGGCCAGGGCGTCGGCCAGCACGCCGGAACGCTGCGTCCCGGTGACGAACAGCCCGAAGTGTCGGGGGCTGCACGCGTGCGTCGTCCAGCGCCGCAGCACGTCGATCACGCCGTCGAGCAGCTGATCCTGCGGGATGCCGTCTTCCAGGGGGAAGGCCTCGCGGATGTGGCTGCGCACCTCGGCGACGGAGGGCGTCGTGCCAGTGGGCAGCTCCCGGACGTCGCTATCCCAGCGCTCGATCTCCCGAACGAGGTTCTTCAGGGCGCGGGATTTGCGGACAAATTCTGTTTCGTGTTTTTCCATACACATAGAATTAGCATCTGGACCACGGACATGCTAACGAATAAACTTCGCAACATGGAGGCAGAAATGGCACCAGACCGAATCGACTTCGCCATCATCGACGAGCTGCAGAACAATGCCAGATCGAGCAACAAAGAGCTCGCAGCCAAGGCCGGCCTCGCGCCCTCGAGCTGCCTGGCGCGGGTGCGCACGCTGTTCAGCTCCGGGGCCATCGTCGGCACGCACGCCGACGTCGATCCCCAGGTGCTGGGCATCGGGCTGCGCGCGCTGATCTCGATCCGTCTCGTGACCTCGTCACGCGATGCATTCCAACAGGCCTGGAACCACCTGTGGGCTCTGCCCGAGGTGATCGCCATCTTCAACGTCAGCGGGAGGTATGACCTGCAGGTCGAGGTCGTGGCCCGCGACGTGGGTCACCTGCGCGATCTGGTGGTGGACTCGCTGGCGACCCACGACAACATCGGCCGGCTGGAGACCTCGGTGGCGTACAGCCATGATCGCAAGCGTGCGCTGCCGCGGTTCGCCTAGCAGCGTGCGTCAGTACCCTAGCGCGGCCAACCTGCGCAGCTCCTCCAGGAAGAACTGCTGGTGGTCGTAGTCGGCCGTGTAGCTGTCGGGCACGCCCACCGCGCCGTAGTGATCGGTGCCGATCTCCCCCTGGTAGTCCCCCCACTGCGCCGACTCGACGCTCACCATTCCGTCGTTGTCGCCCTCCATCAGCCACAGGTAGGCGAAGGTGGCCGAGAGCAGGGGATTGACGATCTCGCCTCCCATGTCGCTCTGGCAGGAGAACTCCAACAGGGCGCAGGAATGTCCGGCCCAGGAGCTGTAGTGGACACCCTCGGCGTCGGGCACGTCCTGGTTGAAGGCCGCAGCGCTCTCGGTGGTGAGATCCCGCAGCTGGGCGCTGAGCTCGTCGCCCTCCTGGCCGAAGATGTTGTAGAAGACCTCGGCCACCGCATCCAGCACCAAGCCATCAAAGGGCCCCAGCTCGATCAGACCGCAGACCAGGTCGGCGGTGGAGGCGCCGCGGTGGGGCGTGGAGATGGTGGTGACCGACGCGATGCGCCCCTCGCCCTCGAGCACGCCTGCCACGTAGCGCGCGTCCAGGCCGCCCTGCGAGTGTCCGATCAGGTTGAAGCGCCGCCCCACACCGGCAGCGTGCAGCTCGTCGATCAGCCCGTGCCACTGCTCGCCCCGGTCGGCCACCGAGTCCATGGCCGAGACCGCGTGGATCTCCACGTGGTAGCCGTAGCTGGGCAGGTGCTCGTCCAGGCCGCCCCAGGTGTCGATCAATCCCAGGAAGCTGTCGGTGGTCCCCGCCCCGTGCATCAGGACGACGGGGTAGCGGGTGTACTCCAGGTCGCAGCCCTGCAGGCAGTCCAGGGAGAGCGTGTAGGTCGTGTCGGGCTCGTCGACCTCCACGGGCGCCAGCTGGACCAGGAACTCTCCGCTCTGCGGCAGGCTGAGCTCAAGGGCGTCGCCTTCGCCCATGGTCGCCCAATCCACGATGGGCTCTCCCAACAGGTCCAGCACCGTCAGCTGGGCAGCGCCAGCGCCGTCCCACTGCTCCAGCTGCAGCGAGAGGGTCGAGCCGGCCGCGCCGCTGCCAGCGTGCAGCGCCTGCGTGCAGCGCGCGCGCGTGGCCGTGACGCCGAGGGACTGCCCGAGCAGCGCGCCCTCTGCGGCGATGGGCAGGGCGCCGCCTTCCAGAGAGCAGTCCTGCTCCTCGACCGCGGTGTCCTCCGGCGGGGGGGCCCCGCTGTCCGTCGGCGCGTCTTCTTCCTGCGGCTGGACCGGCTCCGCGACCAGGAAAACGGCTTCCGGGGCGGAACAGGCGGCCAGGACAAGGGGGAGGAAGGGGCGGAACATGGATCACCGGAAATGAATGAAGATTCATTCATTTCTGTACACCAGCTGCGCACCACTCCGCAAGGGCCAGAGCCCATGAGGCCGTCGGTGAGCGGATCGTGGAGAAGCAGGCCTTTTATGGCGCAGCGGGGCGCGGGACGGCGCGGGCGGGGTCGCCAGAGGCGGTTACTCCTCGGCGGCCCCCCTTCAAGAGTCAGGACCTGGCTGGTCGCCGGAACGATGACCGAAGTCCCTCGAAAGACTCCTTGGCTCCGCCACCTGGCCCTTGCCGGGATCGCCGCGGCCCTGGCCGCCGGAGCCGAGGCCCTGCACCTGTGGGCCGGGGTCTGGGCCCTGCCCGAGGGCGCCTCCTTTCCCCTCTGGCTGCCCCTGGTCTACCTGCTGGCCCTGCCCGGCGCGGCGCTGGCCTTCCATGCCCTGGAGGGCCAGCTCGGTCCTGGCGACCCTCCCTCTCGCCGTCGGGTGGTCCTCGAGGCCCTGGGCTGCCTGCTGCTCTTCCTGACGCCGCCCCTGCTCTGCACCCACGAGCTCCTGCTCGCCGGGCTCTGCCTGGGCTGGCTGGCGCTCCGGTTGCTCCTGCTGCGGCGTCGCGGTGACCTGGCCTTCGCGCTCCTGGCCGTGGTGGCCGATCTGGCCATTGAGGGAGCCCTGGCCCGGGCGGGCCTCTTCCGCTATCGCCACGCTGCCTGGGCACCCCTGCCCCTGTGGCTGGCACCCTTCTGGGGGGGCATGGCCCTGGGGCTGCGATGGTTGGCGCTCCTCCTCAGCGCGCCGCATGCTTCGCCTGGCGCCTCGCGGCCCAGGCCCGCTGGCCGATGAGCCTCTCTCGTTGTCGAAGCGGCGGACACCGAAGGGCGCAACGCGGAGCTGGCCCGCCTGGCCCCCTTCCCGTGCCCTTCTGCCGTGATCCAAGCGGTCGGTGGGGGGCGATGAACGATCAGCGCCGCCTGCGCAGGCCCACCAAGCCCAGCAACACGAGCAGCAGCGGCGCCACCGCTGCTCGCGCCGCAGCGCATCCGCAGCCCGCGCCGCCCTTGTAGCCCTCGCCGTACCCGCTATCGCCCGAGAGGCGAGCGCTGTCCGCGGGGACGTCGCTGTCCTGTGGCAGCCCGGTGTCGCCGCTGTCCGTACCCGTGGGCTCGCAGTCCTCGCTCCAACCCTCGGCGCCGGGCCAGGCATCGGGATCCGTGTCGTCGCAGTCCTCGTCCACCTGCCAGCCGTCGCCGTCCTGGTCGAAGTCGTCGTCGCCGGCGCAGTCGGAGTCCACGCCGTCGTACCAGGTCTCCTTGGCACCTGGATGCACCGTCTCATCCGTGTCGTCGCAGTCCTGGTCCACGGCATGGCCGTCGTAGTCCTGGTCCATGTCGTTGCCGTCGCAGTCCTGGTCCACGCCGTCGTACCAGGTCTCTTCGGCCTCGGGGTGGATGTCGGAGTTGGCGTCGTCGCAGTCGTCGCCGCCGTAGGCGCTGGAGGTGTGGCCGTCCTGGTCGGCGTCGTAGTCGGACGCGTTGTCGCAGTCGTTGATCACGCCGTCGTAGGGATCGTCCGGCGCGCCGGGGTAGGTGTCGGGATCGCTGTCGTCGCAGTCGTCGCCGTCGTAGCTGGCCGAGTCGAAGCCGTCGCCGTCGAAGTCGTAGTCGCTGCCGCCGTCGCAGTCCTGGTCCATGCCGTCGTACCAGGTCTCGGTGGCGCCGGGGTAGACGGTCTCGTCCTCGTCGTCGCAGTCGTCGTCGATGGCGTGGCCGTCTTCGTCC
>CAYVQL010000068.1:0-39784 GCA_964454135.1 uncultured Enterobacterales bacterium
GGGGGGGGGGTGGGGGGGGCGGCGGCGGCCCCCCCCGCCCGCCCCCCCCCCCCCCCCCCCCCCCCCCCCCCCGGCCGCAGTGACAGTTCTCCGCAGCGCCGGTGTCAAAGGGGCTGACTCTCGCGCTGGATGAATGGAGACGCCATGAAGACGATGTACCTGTTGGCCCCCGTGCTGCTTTCCGGATGCAAGGTGCTGGCCATAGAGGAGACCTACGAGATCGACGACATCGAGACCATTGTGCTGCGGGTGGACAACGGCGACGTGGAGATCGTGGCCGATGAACGGGACGACGTGCGCGTCGATCTGGACTACGGCGGCGTGACAATGGACGAGGTGGGCATGGACCAGGTGGGTGACGTGCTCTACATCGACCTGGACTGCGGCCTGCTGCCCACATGCGGCGGCGATCTGCGCCTGATGGTGCCGCCTTCGTTGGAGATCGACGCCACCCTGGAGGCGGGCGACCTCTCCCTCTACGAGCTCGAGGGTCCCGTCATGGCGGACCTGTGGGCCGGATCGCTGGACGGCATCGAGCTGGCCATGGAGTACATCTCCGCCAGCAACACCCACGGCGAGGTGGCGCTGGACTTCGAGCTGCAACCGGAGCAGGTCTGCGTGGACGTGACCACGGGCAGCATCGAGCTGGACGTGCCCGCCGGGGCCTACGCCCTGGACCTGGACGCCGCGGCGGGGTCGGTGAGCGTCAGCGGAGTGGAGGAAGACTCCGGCGCCAGCGCCAGCATCTGGGCGCGCACGGCGGCGGGCTCCATCGAGCTCAAGGGCTGGTAGACGCCTCAGCTTGGACCAGCACCCAGCCCAGGGTCTGGTCCTGGTAGCGCAGCTCCATGCCCCGAGGCAGGGCGGCTTGCGCGTCGCCCTGCAAGGCGACGCTGACGAGCTCGCGCTGGCCCGGTCGCAGCAGGAGCAGGCGCTTGGTCGCGCCGCTGGGGTGGTAGTGCCACTGCTGGCCCTCGGCCAGGCCCGTGAGCGAGAAGGGTGAGAAGAGCCGGGGTTCGCTGGTTGGGTTGCTGATCTGCAGCTGGACGGTCACCAGCCGTACAGCGCCCACTCGCCGCAGGCGCCGGCGGAGGGAGGCCTGGGCCTTGATCGCGGGCCGTAGCGCCAGGCCGTCCAGCGGGGCGAGGATGGAGTCGGCCTGCCAGCTGGCCAGCAGCCTGTCCTGCTGCCAGATGGCGATGGTCAGCGCCCTGGGGGGCGGCGTGGCCAACTGTGGGCTGTAGCTGAGCAGCAGCGAGCGGCTCTCATGGGGCGCCAGGCGCAGGCCGGCCAGGCCCTGCCCCCCTGCCAGCTCTCCGTTCTCGTCTTCCACCCGCAGCTGCCAGCCCTGCGGGCAGCCAAAGCAGAGCTCCTCGTCGTGGGGATTGCGCAGACGCGCCTCGAAGAGCGCCACCCAGGGCGCGGCGCCGTGCTGGTACAGGTAGACGGGGCTGGTGAGCTGCAGGGCTGTGGCGGCATGGGCCTGGACGCTCGTGGTCAGCAAGAGCAGCAGCATGATCGTTCCTTCGCGCATCGTTCGCTCCTCGTTCGTCGGGGATGCCCGCCTTGACGCAATTCCCGTGCCGAGCGAAAAGCCGCCTTTGCCTGTGGCCGGAGCGTCGAAGATCGTCGAAGATCGTCGAAGTTTCGTCGCCTGCGGGCGCCCGATCCGATCGATCGCGGGCCGCGGAGCGGTAGCCTTCTGACCTTTCCGTCCTTCCACGGCGCAGCCCGACAGCCACGAACGCGCAGGCCTCTGCGTCTTCGCCTCTTTGCGCCTTTGCGTTGGCTTCTCAGCGTCCTGGTGCCCGGGCGACCTGAGATGTTTCATGATAGTGACCCGCATGCCCGCCCCCCACCGCTTCCATGGCTCGGCCCTGGCCCTCGCCCTGCAGCTCTGCGCCTGCAAGAGCGACCAGGACAGCGCCCAGCCCATCCAGCCCGATCCGCCCCCCTACCTGCTGGACGAGCAGGGCCGCGCCGTGCTTTACCGCGGCATGAACGTCACCGGCAGCGCCAAGTGGGCCGATGGGTACATCGACGATGTCAGTGACGAGAGCCTTCAGCTGATGGTCTCGGCGGGGCTGGTCTTTGGGCGCGTGCTGACCTTCTGGGACGCGGTGGAGCCGGAAGAGGGCAGCTACGACCAGGAGTACCTGGCTCGGCTCGATGATTTCTTGTCGCGGCTGGACGCCCTGGGCCTGGCGGTGATGCTGGACATGCACCAGGATCTATGGGGCGTGGGCTTCGGTTCGGATGGTGCGCCGGCCTGGACCTGCGACCCGTCCTACTACGACAGCTACTCGCCCAGCGGCGACGCCTGGTATCTGGGCTACCTGACGCCGGAGGTGCAGGCCTGCTTCGACCAGTTCTGGGACGACGCCGAGCTGCAGGAGCAGTTCGCCCAGGCCTGGGCCCAGCTGGCGGCCCTGGCAAGAGAGCACCCTTCCGTGGTGGGCTACGACGTGCTGAACGAGCCCTTCTGGGGCACCCTGACCCAGGAGGAGTTCGAGGAGCAGGCCCTACCGCCCTTCTACGAGCGGGTGATCGCAGCCATCCGCGCTGCCGACGACGAGCGCTGCGACTTCGGCCAGTGGGAGCGCCCCTGCCGCTTCATCGCCCTGGAGCCCTCCACCCACGCCAACCTGCTGCCCTCCAAGCTGCTCTTCCCCGAGGACGAGCACCTGGTCTTCGCGCCCCACTTCTACCCCACCTACGCCGAGAACGGCACGGGCTTCGACGGCGACCTTCAGAGCGAGGCCGAGCACCTGGCCGAGATCATCGAGCACGGCCAACAGGAGGGCCTACCTGTGATCCTGGGCGAGTACGGCATCTTCTCGGCCTTCGGCAACGAGCACGACTACGTGCGGGGCATGCAGGAGATCTTCGAGGCGCGCGGCGCCAGCACGGCCTACTGGTCCTGGGATCCCAACGACACCTACGGGCCGGTCACGAGCGAGGACGAAGCCGGCTTCATGCTGCCCGCCTTCCAGCGCCCCTACCTGCACCGCCTGCCCGTGGCGGACCTGGTCATCGAGCCCCTTCAGGACGGCATGGCCGCCAGCTTCACGGCCCAGGAAGGGGAAGAGCTGGTGGCGGTGGTTCCCGAGATCTGCACGGCCGTGACGCTGGAAGGTGCCGAGCAGCTCGCGGTGGATGGCGTGTTCCGCTCGCTGCGGGTGCTGGAGGCGGGGGCCACGTGGGTGGCCGTCTCGGGTTGCGAGTAGTCTCCATGCCCACCGCTTTCGCAGACGGTCTGGTACGCGTCAAGACCGTCGAGCTGAACATCGCCCTGCACTGCAACCTGTCTTGCGAGGGCTGCAGCCACGCCTCGCCCCTGCTGGCCCCCGAGATCATGGCGCCCGAGCAGGTGGAGCGGGATCTGAGTCTGCTGGCAAGCGCGCTGCACGCCAGGCAGGTCAAGCTGATCGGCGGCGAGCCCCTGCTGAATCCGCGCATCGTGGAGATCATGGACGTAGTGCGCGCCTCGGGCGTGGCGGATCGCATCAAGGTGGTCACCAACGGCCTGCTGCTGGGCCGCATGCCCCGGGCCTTCTGGCAGAAGGCCGACATCGTGCTGGCCTCGCGCTACCCCAGCCGCAGCATCAGCCAGGCCCAGGAAGAGGAACACACCGCCCGCGCCGCGCGGTGGGGCCACGCCTTCCACGTGCTGCCCGAGCCGCCCTTCCGCCAGCCCTGGACCGAGCGCCCCCACCGCGAGCCCGCCCTGGTGGCCCGCATCTACGCCAGCTGTCGTATGGCGCATCGCTTCTCCTGCCACACCGTGCACCAGGGCCGCTTCTACAAGTGCCCGCTGGCGCTCTTCATCCCGCAGGCGCTGTCGCGGCTGGGGCTGGGGGAGGTGGGTGCTGCGCGGGACGGCCTGGCGCTCTCGAACAAGCCCGACTTCGCCCGGCGATTGCACGCCTACCTGATGGATCCCCAGCCCCTGCCCATCTGCCGCCACTGCCTGGGCTCGGTGGGCCGGCCCATGCCCCACCGCCAGCTGAGCCTGGCGGAGCGACGCCAGCCAGGGCCGCGTGGGCTGCACGCCGAGGAGCTGCTGGATCTCGAGCACCTGCTGGAGCTGGAGCGGGAGGCCGCCCGGGGCTGAGGCCGTGCGGCGCGTGCTCCCATCACAGGGAGTTGTCGACGACGAAGAACACCGTGTCGAGCCTGACGACGGTGATCCCCGCGTTTTCAAACCTGAGCTCCCCTGATTCGGCGTCTGTGACGACAAAGCTCAGCCACGTGCCCGCAGCCTGGCCCACCAGCTCCATGATGTCGATGCTGCCGGGTTCGGCCAGCATCTCGACGGTGATGTCCAGCTCCGCGACGCTCTTGCCTCCCTCGGTGTAGACGATCTGACCTACGACCGCCGTGGGATCCATGCCCTCGATCTCCGGCGCATGGATGCCCACAGCCGCCTTCAGGGTCTGCTCGTCTTCTACGAAAGAGGGTAAGGGTCCGGCGTAGAGCAGCCCGGAGACGCCGTCGGCGGCTTCGCGCACGGTCTCCTTGGAGTAGATCACGTAGTCGTCGTCGGGGCCGCCGCTGCCCGTGCGCACAGTGCCGATGCAGACGGCCGATCCGCAGCCGTCCTCGGCTTCGAAGATCTTGAGCCGATTTCCACCGATGAACTCCTCGATGGCGTAGGCGAAGTAGCCCAGGGGAGCGTTGAGGGCGTTGGTCTGGACGTGGTTGGTCGTGCCGGGGAAGGGGTGGTCGAAATCGTGCTCGACCCAGAGCGACTCGTCCATCCCCTGCACCGCTGCGGCCAGCATCTCCTCGCCATGCCGCGGATCGAGATTCACGTCCTGCGAGTTCCAGGCGATGAACAACGGCCCATCCACGTGGCCTTCGCGGATCAGGTACTCCGGCGAGGCGTCCTGGTAACGCTGCCAGATCTCACCGTTGGGCTCGCCCTTCTCGTCGTAGGGGGGACCGCCGAAGATGTGCTCCATCTCGGCGTGCGTCGAGCCCTTGTCCACGCCCACCAGCTCGTAGTAGGTGATGAACGACGAGATGCCGGAGTCGAAGACGACACCCGCGAAGCCTCCGTAGCGAGCCGAGGTACTCACGGCAGCCGTGCCGCCCCCCGACGTGCCCCAGGTGTACATCTGCTTGTCGTACACCTCGAACCCGGCACCGCCCGCGCGCATGAAATCGATGGCCCGGGCGACATGGTAGAAGCCGTAGTGGTTTTCGGGATCCACCGGGTCGTCGGGGCCCAGCCCCTGCCAGGCGTCACACCAGTCGTTGCGCGGGACCAGCATGGCCCAGCCCCGCCAGGCCGCCGTATTGCTGACGGCCGCCGCCCCCTGGAGCTGGGAGGCGGAGAAGGTCATGATGCTCGTCAACTCGCAGGCGTAGGGGATCTCTTTGCCGCTGTCGTCGCCCACCGCGCCGCCGTGGTGGAAGACCAACAGCGGCAGCCGATCATCGGGAGACACATCGGCTGGCCGCAGGACGTGGAAGGTGGGCTGCCGGTCGTCGATGGGGTTGGAGTAGTAGTCCTCCGCTTCCTCGGTCACGGCGTATTCCACCGAGACGTAGTCGATGTGGGCGAAGTTCTCGGTCTCGATGGAGACCTCGACGACCCCCGTGGGGAGCGGGATGTCCTCGTCTCCCGTGTCGTCGTCGACAACGCTGCCGTGGGAATCTCCCGGGGAGGAGTCGGAGTCACCGCTGGAGGGATCGGACTCACTAGGGGAACCAGTCGCCTGCTGATTGCAGTTGCAGGCTGCGATGCTCGAGGCTAATGTCGCGAAAAGCAAATAAAAAAGTAGGTTTCTCGACATCTTTCTTCTCTTCTCGTGATTCCGTGAAGGCGCAGAAGCATACCATGTGGCGAGGAACTTCGCTGGGCTGTCCGAGCGATGATGGGGCAGGAGGCGCCCTGCGGACGCGCCTGCGACACGCGAGCCGCCTTGGCGCCAACGAGCGGCGCGAGGACCTGCCCAGGGTGAGCGTGCTACCTTGATCCCCCCCAAACGCACCTGAGGAGAAGGCATGTCCGAACGTCGAACCCTGCGGATCATCGCCATCGATCGCATCCTGCCCGGCGTCACCATGGAGCAGATCGGGCCCTTGTTGGGCGCAGAGGCCGAGCACGCCTGGGAGCTCTACAAGCAGGGCATCTTCCGCGAGGTCTTCTTTCGCCAGGATCATCCCGGCGTGGTCGTGATGATGGAGTGCTTCGACGTGGCAGAGGCCGAGCAGGTGATGGCGGAGCTGCCCCTGGTGAAGGCCGGCCTGATCGAGTTCGACTACATCCCGGTGGGGCCCTTCGTGGTCTGGGAAAACCTCTTCGCCGCCGCAGAGTAGCCCCATGGACCCCATCCTCGAGCTGCCCGAGCACCTGCAGCAGCTGCAAGCGGCCGTGCGTCGCCTGGCCCAGGAAGAGATCGCCCCCCGCGCGGCCGAGATCGACCGCCTGGGTCAGTTCCCGCGCGACGTGGAGCGCCTGTTCTGGGACCTGGGCCTGCTGACGTTGATCTTGCCCGAGACACAGGGCGGCCTGCCCGAGCAGCGCTGCACGGCCCTGTGCCTCTGCGTGGAAGAGGTGGCCAAGGTCTGCGCCTCCTCGGCCTTGATGCTGATCATCCAGGCCGTGGGCTCCTTCCCTGTCGTGCACGCGGGCGGCGAAGAGGCGCTGCGGCGCTACCTGCCGCGGCTGTCCGAGGGGCGGCAGCTGGCGGCCTACCTGGTCAGCGAGCCCGGCGCGGGCTCGGACGTGGCCGGGGTGCGCACCACGGCTGTGCGCGATGGCGACGGCTGGGTGCTCAACGGCGCCAAGCAGTTCGCCACCAACGGCGGCGTGGCGGGCCTCTACTCGGTGCTGGCGCGCACCGGCCCCGAGCGCACGCGCGGCCTGAGCTTCTTCGCCGTGGAGCGCGAGGCCCCCGGCCTCGTCGTGGGTCGCGAAGAGGACAAGCTGGGCCAGCGCGGCTCCAACACCACCGAGGTCTTCCTGGAGGACGTGCGCGTGCCGGGCTGGGCCCTGCTGGGGCGGGAAGGGGGCGGCTTCAAGGTGGCCATGGCCGACTTCGACATGTCCCGGCCCGCCATCGCGGCCCAGGCCCTGGGCATCGCCGAGGGGGCCTTGAGCTACGCGCTGGACTACGCCAGGCAGCGCCGCAGCTTTGGCCAGCCCATCGCCGAGCACCAGCTGGTGCAGGCCATGCTGGCGGACGGCGCCATCGCCATCGAGGCGGGGCGCGGTCTCGTGTACCGGTCGGCGGCGCTGCACGATGCCGGGCGGCGAAACACCCGACTGGCCTCCATGGCCAAGTGCCACTGCGGCGACGCGGCGCTGAAGACTACGGCCGACGCCATCCAGATCCTCGGGGGCTACGGCTATATGCGCGACCACCCCGTGGAGCGCATGTTCCGCGACGCCAAGCTGACCCAGATCTTCGAGGGCACCAACCAGATCCAGCGACTGGTGGTGGCCCGCGACCTGGTGAAGGAGGGGCTGTGAGCACAGCGAACCCGGAGCGCGTGCTGGTGGTGGGCGCCGGCACCATGGGCGCCGGCATCGCCCAGGTCTGCGCCCAGCGCGGCCGGCAGGTCTGGCTGGCCGATGTGGCCGTCCAGCAGCTGGCGCGGGCGCAGCGCGACATGGCTGCCTCGCTGGCCAAGCTCGAGGCCAAGGGGCGCATCCACGACAGCGCCAGCGCGGTGCTGTCCCGCGTGAGCACGGCGGATTCCGCCTGGCCTGCCGAGGCCGATGTGGTGATCGAGGCCGTCCCCGAGGACCTGGCGCTGAAGCGGCGCATCCTGGGGCAGGCCGCGGAGCGCTTCCCGGCCTCGACCCTGCTGGCCAGCAACACCTCGGGCATCCCCATCTCCGAGCTGGGCCGCGACCTGCAGGCGCCGGAGCGCTTCCTGGGGCTGCACTTCTTCAACCCCGCCGTGCTGATGCGGGTAGTGGAGGTGGTGCGCGGCGCAGCCACCTCGGATGCGAGCTTTCAGCGCGCCCTGGACTGGGTGGCGTCCATCGGCAAGCAGGCCCTGCCCGTACGGCAGGATCTGGCCGGCTTCGTGCTCAACCGCATCTCCATGGTGGCCAGCAACGAGGCCATGCGCCTGGTGCAGCAGGGCGTGGCCACGGCCCAGGAGGTGGACGCGGGTGTCAAGGGCGCCTTCGGCTGGAAGATGGGACCCCTGGAGACCGCCGACCTGGTGGGCCTGGACGTGGTGCTGGCCGCTCGCAGTCAGATCCACCAGCTGACCGGCGAGCGGCGCTTCCAGCCCCCGGCCATCCTGGCGCGCCTGGTGGCGCAGGGTCGCCTGGGTCGCAAGACGGGCGCCGGCTTCTACGACTACGAGTCCGGCAAGAAAGAGGATTGAGCCATGGACTTCGACCTGCCCGAAGAGGTGCTGGTGATGCGCCACGCCGTGCGGCGCTTCGTGGATGGCGAGCTGGAGCCCATCGCCGCGCAGGTGGAGCGCGAGGGGCGCATCCCCGAGAGCGCCATCGAGGGCATGCGCCAGCTGGGGCTCTTCGGTATGGCCATCCCGGAGGCGTACGGCGGCCTGGGTCTGTCCACCCTGGGGCTATGCGTGGTGATGGAGGAGCTGTCGAGGGTCAACTTGTGCTTTCGCATCATGGTGACCACCAACAACGGCATCGGCTCCCAGGCCATCCTGCTAGGGGGCAGCGAGGAGCAGAAGCGGCGCATCCTGCCCGAGCTGGCCAGCGGGCGGCGTATCGGCTGCTTCTGCCTGACCGAGCCCGAGGCCGGCTCGGACGCTGCGTCCATCCGCACCGCGGCCCGCCGTGACGGCGACGAATGGACCCTGGACGGCGCCAAGATCTGGATCACCAACGCCGACATCGCCCAGTACTTCACCGTGATGGCCACCGTGGACCGCAGCCTGGGGGCTCGGGGAGCCACAGCTTTTCTGGTGGAGCGCGACAATCCGGGCCTGAAGCTGGGCCGGCCCGAGAGCAAGATGGGATTGCGCGGCACCCAGGTGGCCGAGGTCCTGCTGGACGACTGCCGCGTGCCGGCCTCGGCGGTGTTGGGAGGCGTGGGCCAAGGCTTCAAGCTGGCCATGCAGGTGCTGGATCACGGGCGCGTCAGCATCGCTGCCAGCGCCGTGGGGGCGGCCCAGCGTCTGCTGGAGGCCATGAAGGAGCACGCGCTGCTGCGGGTGCAGTTCGGCAAGCCCATCGCCAGCAAGCAGGCGATCCAGTGGATGTTGGCTGATACGGCCACCGAGCTGGCCGCGGCCCGCCACCTGGTGCGCGAGGCGGCCTGGCGCAAGGACCGGGGCCAGGCGGCCACGCAGCAATGCTCCATGGCAAAGCTCTACGCCACGGAGATGGCCTGCCGCGTGGCCGACAGGGCGGTGCAGGTCTTCGGTGGCATGGGGTATATGCAGGACAATATCGCCGAGCGCTTCTTTCGCGATCTGCGGGTCTACCGGCTCTACGAGGGCACCTCCGAGATCCAGCGCCTGGTGATCGCACGGCAGTTGTTGCGCAACGATGACAACTTGTGAAGTTCGGCTAAAGAAGCCGATATACGCTGGATATTCTGCGTCAGTCCATTGATCGTGGGGGCGAGCATGGGCTATGGGAGCATTTCTGGTCTACGATTATTTTAGGTTTATTGCTCGGCAGCCCCCATGCGCACCCCGAAAGGCCAGCGACCGCAGCCCACGTCCCCTCCTTCGGTGGAGCTGCCGGGCCGTTCTCCGCTGCTGGTCGCCACGGCTCATTCGCTCTTCGGGGGCGTCTTGCTGCTCTTCGGCGATGGCCTGGACCTGCTGGCCTACGCCGTCTGCTGCGTTCTGATCCACACCCGCGGGAAGCAGCTCTTCGGGCAGGGCAACCTGGGGCGCCTGGTGGTCTGGTGCGCGCTGCACCTGGTCTTCCTCAACGCTCTGAGCCGGGTGAACGGCTACCCGGCGCGGGAGCTGCTGCCCCTGGTCTTTCCAGTGGGAACGGCGCTGCTGTTGATGGCGGCGGCCTACGCCGGCTGCCGGGGCCACTGGAAGGCAGGGGTCTTCAGCACCCTGTTGCTGCTGCTGCCGGTCGTGGAGGCTCCCACTTTTCTGCTGCGCCAAGGGGTTGGCGCCTTGATGGTTCCTCCTTCCCAGCCCGGTGAATACCACGTGGCCTACTACGCCAAGCTGCGCTCCAAAGAGCTCTTCGCCGTGGGTTACCGCACCTCGCAGGGGGGCTCGACCCCCAGCGTTCTGGTCTTTCGCGCCGGGCGCGGCGGCTACGCCCTGCAAGAGGAGCACGCGCTGGCGGACGGCTCGCGCTCGGCTGTGATCCAGCGCCCCAACCTGCCCTGGTTGATGGAACGCTGGAGCGCCCCACCGGCTTGCCTGGCCTCGGTGCTGCGAGGTTGAGGCCATGAAGGGCGCGCGGCTTCGCCTGGCCGGGCTCGAGGACGCCAGCGCCATCGCCGAGATCCGGGTGGCCTCGTGGAGAGCGGCCTACCGCGACCTGCTGCCCGCAGAGCTGCTGGCCGGCCTCAGGGTCGAGGATGGAGAGAGGCGCATCTGCCGCTTGATGGTCGATGGCCGTCAGCGCTTCTGGTTGCTGGAGGACGGGGGGAGCGCCCTGGGCTTCGCCGACTTCGGCCTGGGCGAGCAGCCTGGCGTCGCCGAGCTCAGGGCCTGCTACCTGCGGCGCGAGGCCTGGGGCCTGGGCCTGGGCCGGCGGTTGATGGCGCGCCTGCTGCGGGACATGATCGAGAAGGGCTACCATGGCGCCAGCCTGTACGTGATGGAGGGCAACCGGCGGGCGCGCCGCTTCTACGAGGCCGCTGGCTGGCGCGCGGAAGGTGGGAGCGTCGAGCGGCTGAGGGGAGGGCGCCGCTGCCGGGATCTGCGCTACAGGATCTCGCTGGTCTGAGCCGCCTGTCGCAGGGGTGGAGCCGAGGCGTTAGAGAGTCGGCCTTTGTACAAGGAGGTAGGATATGAAGTTCGCTATCATCGGAACCGGGATCATGGGGCGCGGCTGGATCACGCAGTGCGCCATGACGGGCAACGAAGCCATCTGCTACGACGCCAACGCCGACACCCTGGCAGGGGCCAAGTCCTTCTGCGTCAAGATGGGCGGCAAGGTCGCACGCAAGTTCAAGATCGACGATCCGGATTTCAGCGACAAGCTCGCCGACAAGATCCGCATCCTCGAGACCAAAGAAGCGTTCATGGAGGCCGCTCAGGAAGCCGATGTCTTTCTGGAGGTGATCTTCGAGGACATGGCACTGAAGCGCAAGGTGCTGGGCGAGCTGTTGCCGCAGCTGCCCGAAAAAGTGGTCTTCTGGTCCAACACCAGCAGCCTGGACATCGACGTGATGAGCGAGACGGGCGGCCGTCCCGACAAGTCCATCGTCACCCACGGCATGAACCCGGTGCCCCTGATGCCGGGCGTCGAGGTGGTGCCGGGCCGCCTGACCACGGCCGAGACCGTCGAGTTCACCCGCAACGCGCTGCTGGAGATGAAGAAGGCCCCGTTCCTGGCCCCCAACATCCCTGGCTTCTGGGTCAACCGGCTGCTGGTGCCCCAGATGCTCGACGCCGTGCGCCTGCTGGAGCAGGGCAAGATCACCGTCGGCGACGGCGACCTGGGCCTGAACACCAGCCTGGGCCACCCCCAGGGCACCTTCAAGCTGCACGACTTCGTCACGGCCCCCACCATGCTGCGTGTCGCCCTGGAGATGTACCAGGCCTCCAACGATCCGCGCATGTACCCGCCCCTGACCCTGATGCGCATGGTGCAGGCCGGCCTGTACGGCGCCAGCACGGGCAAGGGCTTCTACGACTGGTCCAACCCGCGCAAACCCCAGCCGTGCGACATGTCGGACTACGTGGTGGCCTCGGCTGAGGACATGCTGGCGGCGCTCAAGTAGCGTCCGCCATCAGGGCTCCCCGGGCCGCACTTACCCAGGATCGCTCACCAGCGGGCGAAGAAGCTCACTGCGCCGGGCCCGGCGCCGATGGCGCAGGGTCGGCGCGTGGTCGCCCATAGCGGTCCGCTGGCCAGCATCAGCGCGGCGGAGCTCAGGCCGGTGCCCCAGGTGATGGCCTTGCGAGGGACGACCTCTTCCCGGTAGTAGGCGTCGGCCTCGGCAGAAGTGCTGAACTGCTTGTTGTCGTAGTAGAATTGCGCCTCGGAGGTGTCCGCCCGGGCGTTGATCGCCCAGATGCCCAGGCCCACGCCCAGGCCCGTGACGGCGGTGTTGAGCACCACGCGCCGCACGGGCAGGGGCCCAGCTGTGGGTTTCGCCGGGAACAGCGCGACGTTGACCTCGGCCACCTCATCGGCCTTCACCTCGACGGTCTGCGACCAGTCCTCGTAGCCGGGCAGGCTGACCTTCAGCTCGTAGCTGCCGGTCCCGATCTCGGCGATGCTCATGGGACCGGCCCCGGCCAGCTGTCCGTTGATGAAGACCTCCATACCTTCGGGGGTGGGCGTGACCACCAGGCCGCCGTAGGCCTCCTCCACCAGCTCGGCCTGGATGGCGCTGCGCTCGTAGGCCGGCACCATCAAGCTGCGCGTGTCTTGCAGGTAGCCGGGCGCACGGATGTCCACGGTGTGCTCGCCACAGGCCACGTCGTCCAGGGCGATGGGCGAAGAGCCGGCCATGACACCGTCCACCAGCACCATGGCACCGGGGGGCGTGCTGGCGATCTCCAGGATGCCGGTGCCCGCGACCAGCTGCAGATTGCTGCTGACCGTCTTGCCCGCCTCGACCGTCAGGTTGGCCTCGGCCTGGGCGCAGTCGGTGCGCACGCGTAGCTGGTGGCTGCCCGCGGGCAGGCCCTCCAGGGTGGCAGGGGTCGTCCGCCCCGTGTCCTGGCCGTCCAGGAAGATCGCGGCGTCGGGGATGTCGCTCGTCACCTCCAGCGAGCCGGTGGTGGCCGCCGGTACGGCGGCGGGCGTGACCCCCCAGACCTGGCTGGGGGTCTGGGGCTGCGCCACGACGCCCTGCATGACCTTGACCGTGGCCAGGCGATTGGGGAAGTCGACGACGACCTCGAGCCCGCCCGTCTCGGCCAGGTCAATTTTTTGTGTGAAGGCCAGGGGGCCGAACATCGCGGCGCGGAAGCCCAGCACGTGGGGGCCGGCCGAGACCTCGGGCAGCTCGATGGGCGTGACGCCCCGGTTCTCGCCGTCCAGCGCCACATAGACCGTCGTGTCGCCGGAGGTGATGCGCAAGGTTCCAGCCCAGGCCGCCAGCGGGGCGCAGCAGAGCGCCCATAGCGCTGCGAGCTGCGTCAGCTTGAGGCCCCAGCCGGATCTTCTGCAATGCTTCGCACTAGCCATGGGACGCTCTCGCTTCATCTTCGGACCGATCCAGTGTTCCGAGAACGTCGCTTTCTGTCAACCGGACCACTGGTCGCGCCCGGTTGCAGCTGCCTCGTCTGCGTGCGTGGTTAGGTTGCTGCGCGAGCGTCCGTCAAAGGAGAAGCCGTCATGAAGATCGCCGTGTCCGGCAAGGGAGGAGTGGGCAAGACCACCTTCGTCGCCTTCCTGGTACGTGTGCTGGCCGACGCGGGCTGGCGCGTGCTGGCCATCGACGCCGATCCCGACGCCGACCTGGCCCTGGCCCTGGGGCTTCAGGAGCGCTTTCCCGTCGAGCCGCTCTGCGAGATGAAGGCGCTGATCGAAGAGCGTACCGGTGCCGCCCCGGGCAGTTCCGGATCCTGGTTCAGGCTCAACCCGCGCGTGAACGACCTGCCCGAGCGCTTCTCCCTGGAGGTGGCGGGCCTGCGCCTGATGGTGCTGGGGGGCGTCAAGCAAGGGGGCGGTGGCTGCATCTGCCCCGAGAGCAGCCTGCTGCGCAACCTGGTCTCGCACCTGTTGTTGGAGCGCGACGAGGCGGTGGTGCTGGACATGGAGGCCGGGCTGGAGCACATGGGCCGGGGCACAGCTCGCGCCGTGGATCACCTGGTGGTGGTGGTTGAGCCCGGCCGACGCAGCCTGGAGACGGCCCGCCAGGTGCGCAGCCTGGCTGCCGATCTGGGCATGCCGGCGCCGCTGGTGCTGGCCAACAAGCTGGGCTCGGAGAGCGAGCGAGCCTTCGTCGAGGCGCAGCTGGAGGGCTTCGAGATCCTGGGCTTTCTGCCCTTGCGTCCGGCCATCCAGCAGGCCGATCTGTCGGGCCGGCCCCCCTTCGAGACCGATCCCGCCTCGCTGGCCGCCGTGCGAGAGATGGTGGCGCCCTGGCTGAGCGGCGATCGGTGAAGCCCAGCCGCTGGATCCTGGCGCTCGCCGAGGTAAGAGGGCCATCCCCGAATCCGGAGAAGCTCAGCATGGCATTCCAACCCCGATGCATGGCCACGGCCATCGGCAGCATGCCCCACCGCGATGTCCAGCGCGCGTTGGACGTGGTGCTGGAGGCCATTCCCGATGCGCCCATCTGGCCCCAGCTCTCGGCCCGCGGCCTGCTGGAGCAGATGGAGATCCAGTACTCCGAGGGCATGCCGCGCCGCGTGCTGGATGTGCCCGGCTGCCGCATGCACTTCGACACCACGGGCGACTACTTCGACGACCTGGCCGAGTTCTACGAGGCCTATATGCTGGCCATGGATCCGGACGACGGTGACGGCGACTGCTCGGCCCTGGCGCTCTCCGCCAGCCATTCCGCCGGCATTCCGGCGCTGGAGGCGCGCCTGCAGGCGCTGGGGAGCAAGCCGCCCTTCGTCAAGGTGCAGACCACCGGCCCCTGCTCCTTCGCGCTGTCCATCACCGATCAGGACAAGCGCGCGCTCTTCTACAACGAGGAGTTCCGCGACATGGTGGTCAAGGCCCTGGCCATGAAGTGCCGCTGGCAGATCCAGCGCTTCGCCCCCCTGGCCGAACGGGTGATCTGCTTCGTGGACGAGCCCATCCTGTCGGCCTTTGGCAGCTCAACCTACATCTCGGTGCAGCGCGACGACGTGGTGGCCCTGCTGCAGGAGATGGTCGAGGCCATCCGGGCCGATGGCGCCCTGGCGGGCGTGCACTGCTGCGGCAACACCGAGTGGAGCATCCTGGCCGACGCCGGCGTGGACATCATCAACTTCGACGCCTTCGGCTTTGGCGAGACCATCGCCATGTACCCGGGCCACATCCGGCGCCACGTCGAGGCCGGTCGCTGCCTGGCCTGGGGCGTGGTGCCCACATCGCCCGCCATTCGCGAGCAGACCATCCCCGGTCTGATCGAGCGCTACGAGACCCTGGCCCACAACCTGGCCCAGCGCAGCGGCCTGGACATGGACCTGATCCGGCAGCAGACCCTGATCACGCCCTCTTGCGGCACCGGCTCCCTCAGCCAAGAAGACGCCGAGGCCGTGTTCCGCCTGACCGGCCAGCTCTCCCGCGCCCTGCGCGCCCGCTACGGCTACTGAGGAGGTCGTCCATGTCACGTACCATCGCCGTCACCGGGAAAGGGGGCGTGGGCAAGACCACCGTGGCCGGCTTGGTGGTGGCGCGGCTGATCGCCCGCGGCTGCACGCCCGTGCTGGCCGTGGACGCCGATCCCAACACCTGCTTGGACGAGGCCCTGGGCGTGCAGGTGCAAAAGAGCGTGGGTCGGGTGCGCGAGGACGCCCGCGAGCTCACCCGCAGCCTGGACGCCGGCATCCCCAAGCACGATCTGCTGGAGCTCAAGATCGCGGAGAGCCTGGTGGAGGCCGAGGATTTCGACCTGATAGCCATGGGGCGCTCCGAGGGGCCTGGCTGCTATTGCTACGCCAACAACGTGCTCAAGCAGGTGCTGGGGCAGATCTCGGACGCCTACCCCTACGTGGTGCTGGACAACGAGGCCGGCCTGGAGAACCTCTCTCGGCGCATCGTCCGCGCCGTGGACATGTTGGTCTTGGTGGCGGATCCTTCGCAGCGGGGCTTGCAGACCGTGCGCCGCCTGCACCGCCTGGTCCAGGAGATGGAGGTGCGCTACGGGCGCCTGGCCATCGTCGTCAACCGCCTGCGCGGCGGCGAGCCCCCCGCGGCCGCCCAGGCCCTGGCCGACGAGCTGCAGGCCCACCTGCTGCTGGGTCTGCCCGACGACGAGCCCCTGGCGCGGGCTGCCGAGCGCGGCGAGAGCCTGCTGGAGTTGGCTAGGGAGAACCCGGTCAGCCAGGGGATCGACAGGCTGGTGGAGGACTTCTTGTCCTAGGGTGTCGGCCCGGGCGAGAAAATAGAGTGGCCGCGCTTTACGGACGGTCCATTGGCGTCTACGATGGACTACCTCTCGATACGCGTCATGGTGAACCCGATGCGGCCCGCGCCTCTGTTCTTCACTGCCCTCGCCTTGGTGGCCTGCAGCGATGACTCTGAGAAATCCGATCAGGGGTCGGTGTCGGGTGCGAAGACCGTCATGCTCTTCACCATCGACACCGTGCGCAGTCGCATCCTGCACAGCGAAGAGAAGGGCTGGGATACCTCTCCCAACATGCACGCCTTCTTCGAAGGATCGGTGCACTTCACGCACGCCGTCACCCCGCGCGGCATCACCGCCGTGGCGCTCTCTTCCCTGAACTGCGGCGGTTATCCGCGGGAGCACGGCCTGCGCGTGAACTCGACGCGCGATCTGGCGCTGCCCACGCTGGGCGAACGCTTCAGTGAAAACGGCTACACCAACCTGGGCTTTTCGGCCAATTTGTGCCCCTTGATGTACCAGGGCTTCGAAGATCCGGTCTGCGCCAACTCGGCGGATGTCGACACCGCGGAGGAGCTGGACGACCAGGAAGCACTGGACCAGGATCTGAACGACCAGCAGCTGCTCGACGCCTTCAGTGAGCGCATTCCGGCGCTGGGCGAAGACGAAGCCGCGTTCATCTGGGTGCACCTCAACCAGTCTCACTCGCCCTACACGCCGGTCTCGCCCTGGTTCGAGACCTTCCATCCGGAGGCCTACAAGGGGGATCTTGACGTCAGTGCCCACAACGACCTCTACCAGGTGGCGCTGGGTACGATGGAGTACGACGACGACGACAGGCGCTACCTGGAGGCCACCTACGCCAGCGAGGTGCGGGCGACCGATGAGCGCTTCCAGGGATTTCTGGATGTGCTCGACGCAGCCGGCCGCCTGGACGACGCCGTCATTGTCCTGGGCTCCGATCACGGCGAGGAGCTGCTGGACCACTACGACTACGCCTACCACGGCTGTTCGCCCTACGACGGCGTGCTGGCGGTGGACTTCGCCATCCGCGCCCCGGGGCAGCTCCCGGAGGGCCTGGAGGTGAGCGCGCCCATCAGCCTGACGGACATCGCGCCGACGTTGGTGGAGCTGGCCGGTTCCTTCGAGTGGACCGGCGAGGCCAGCGGCCGTTCCCTGGTGCAGACCCTGCAGGCCGGTGAAGAGCCCAGCCACGACGTGTTCTTCGAGCGCAGCACCGACACGGCTGGCATCGTGCGTGGGGACTGGAAGTTCATCCTGACGCCCAAGGGATCCTACAAGTCCTGCAGCCCCTACAACGACTCCTCCATGGCCTATCCGGCGGAGGTCAGAGAGCTCTACAACATCGGCTCCGATCCGGAGGAGCTGCAGAACCTGGCCCTGGAAGAGGCAGAGGTCACCGCAGAGCTGGAGCAGGCCACCTGCGACTGGGTGAACGAGTCGAGCTGGGTACCCGACTACCTGGTGGACGCCAATCAGCTCGTCAGCTTCTGCACGGGATCGACGGAGAGGCGCTGAGGGGCGCATGCGCCGGGGCTGTGGCGGACTGCTGCATGGTCTCTCGGGTTAGAGCCGTTTGAGGTGGGACCGCCCTGGTCCCCTTTCGAGAGGCCCCTCATGTCGCCACTGCACGTCTTGGTCTGGCTGTCCTTGCTGGCCTGGTCCATCCGGCCCTCCTGGGGCAGCGGTGGCGAGCAACAGCGCCTCGACTCCCTCACCCTGGAGGATGCGGCGGCCCTGGCGGCGCTCAGCCGGCAGGTCCCTGCAGAGCTGGGCGACTACCCGGTGGTGTCGCTGCTCTACGCCGAGCACATCCGCATCGACGACGAGGCCGTGACACGGCGCCTGATCCCGGCGGGCCGGCGCCCCAGCTTCGAGCGACAGCAGCACGCCATAGACCTGGTGCGCGATCCGGTCAGGAGCGGCCACGCCCACTTCAGCTTCAGCTACGACTCGCGCTCCTCGACCCTGCGCGTGCTGGAGAAGCGCCGCATCCGGCCTGACGGCAGCTTCCTGCGCCTGGATGACGAGGCCGTACAGGACGAGTTCCTGGATACCGGCGGCTTGGTGGTGCGCTACCGGCGGCGGCGGGCCAAGCGCCTCACACTGCGCGACGTGCGCGCCGGCGACCTGACCGAGCTGCGCAACCTGCAGACCTGCTACTGGAAGCTGCCCGGCCAGGGCTACGCCAGTAGCTACCACTTCGGCGGCCGCACTCCCATGCTCGAGGAGCGCGTCTGCTACGAGATGAGCCAGGAGGTGCCCTTCCACTGGCAGCTCTCGGATCCCGAAGGGACCGTGGAGACCGAGTTCGATGAGCAGAGCGAGATCAAGCGCTATTGCTTCGTGCGGCGCGATCAGCCTCCCAGGCCCGTCGAGAGCGCCGCCCCGGGGGATTTCGCGTCCTCCCCTGTGCTGCACGTCAGCACGTGGAGCGACTGGAAGCCGCTGAGCTCGTGGGTGCGCCTGGCCTATCGGGGAAAGTTCAAGCCCGATGATGGCATGCGCGCCCTGGTAGGGGAGCTGGGCGCCGACCTGGGCCGCGAGGACGCGCTGCGCGCCATCTACCACTGGTTGTTGGAGAACGTCGAGCATGTGGCGGTGGCGCCCAAGCTGCGTGCCGATGCCACCATCGCCCCGGCCGCCGAGGTCTTCAAGCGCCGCTACGGGGACAGCCGAGAACTGGCCACGCTGCTGGTTTCTCTGCTGGCGGCGCGGGATATCCACGCCTGGCCGGTGCTGTTGGCCAGCCAGGACAACCCCGACGCGGACCTGCAGGTGCACGCGCCCACCCAGTTCGATCACGTGATCACCTGGGTCGAGGGGCTGGATCGCTATCTCGATCCCAGCAACGACCAGCTGTCCTATCCCTACCTGGCCCCCGCTGCGCAGGGCCGGCGCGGCTTCCTGCTGCGTCGCGGTCGCCTGATCCCGGTGCGGACGCCGGTCATGGCGCCCGAGGACGCCTTGCGCAGCCGCCGCCTGCAGCTTGCGCTGCGCGTTGACGAAGAACGGCCCGGCCGCCTCGAGCTGGTGCGGGATGGAGAGCTGCGCTTCAGCGGGCCGCGGGCCGCCGCCTGGCGCCGCCGCCGCGACTGGCCCGATCAGCGCTTGGACGAGTTCATGCGGCAGCAGTGGGCTGCGGGGGGGCGCGTGGAGTCCTGGTCGCTGGACCATCCCCTGGCCACGTTCAGCGAGCCCGTCGTGCTGCGCGCCCGGCGCGCGGATGCCGTGGACGACGTGGCCTGGGCCGGCGGGGAGCGGCCGGCCTACATCCTGCTGCCGCGCTTCACCGGCGTGCCCGGCACCGCCGAGATCTGCGCCCAGCCCTCGCGCCGGCTGCCCTACGTCTGGGCGCCGCAGCCCCAGCTGGACGAGCTGGAGCTGGCCCTCACCATCCCCCAGGGCTACCGCCTGGCCCACCTGCCCGAGCCGGTAGAGCACGAGCATCCCGGGGATGTCTTCAGCTACAGCCTGACCTACGCGCAGGAGGACCGGCAGGTGCTGCTGCGCGAGCGCTTCCGCCTGGCCCGCCCTCTGGTCGCGCCCCAGGAGTTCGAGCAGCTGCGCCAGGCGCTGGAAGCGCTGCAGCTGAGCGCGGCCAATCGACTGATGCTGGTGGCGGAGCAGCGCGGCAGCCCATGAGCTCCTCTTTCCGTTGGGTCCTGCCGCTGCTGCTGGTCGTGGCCGTAGCCGTAGCGGCCATGGCCTGGGTGCATTGGCCGCTGCCCCTGCTGCTGCGCAGCGGCGTTGTCCGGGGCGCTTTCCACGGCAGCCAGGTGTGGTGCTTTCAGCACATGGCGGACCAGCTCTCCGGAGAACAGGCCTGGTCCGCCACGACCTCGCTGATCGGCTACCCCAACCAGATGCGCGCACCCACCGTGGGCTGGGTGCCGGCCCTGTTGGTGGCCCCCCTGCAGGCCCTGCTGGGGCCTGTAGGGGCCTACAACGCCGCCGTGCTGCTGAGCCCGGCGCTCTGCGCTGCGATCACCTGGCTCTTCCTGCGACGGGCCCTGCGGGCCGAGCCCTGGCCCGCGGCAGCAGGCGCCCTGGCCTACTCCCTCTCGCCCTATATGCTGGGCATCGTGGCCAATGGGCAGATCGAGAAGGTCCAGGCGTGGATCCTGCCCCTCTACCTCTGGCTGCTGCTGGCTGTGATCAGGGGGCGTCGGCCGTGGCTCGCCTTGCCGGGCCTGGCCCTGGTGACCGCGGCCAGCGCCCTCACCAGTCCCAGCATCGCCATGCTGATCCCCATGGCGGCGGTAGTCTGGGCATTGGGCGCGCTGCAGGGAGACAGGCATGCTCGTGGGTCCAGGCTCGCCTGGATCCTGGTGGCCCTGGCCGCTACGGCGGAGGTGCTGCTGCTGGTCAGCATGTACTACGGGGATCTGCGCGCCCAGGGGGTGCTCTCCGCTTTTCAACCCGCCAGCTTCCAGGCCACCGATGCGCAGCCCTATCCGCTCAACGTGGCTGAGCCGGCGTGCGTCTTCCTGGGTGCGTGCGTGCTCGGGAAGGCAGAATCACTGACTGGCAACCAGGTCAGCTACCTGGGTCTCTCGCTGCTTCTGGCCAGCCTCGTCTTCTCCCGTGAGCGCTTCCGCTTCCGGGGCGTGGCCTGGGCCTGTTGCGCTATCGGCGTGGTGGTATCCCTGGGACCCGTCCTGGTGCAGGGCGGGGAATACTTGCGCCTGGGCCAGTTCCCCATCCCCCTGCCCGCCATGGCCCTGCAGCGGCTGGGCTACCCCTTGGCCTACAGCGGCATGTACTACCGGGCCATCCTGCTGGCCTCGCTGGGGCTGGCGGTGCTGCTGGCTTGCGGAACCAGCCGCTTGCGTCCTCCCTGGGGCGCGCGGATCGCACTCGCGCTGACGGCGCTTCTTGTAGCCGATGGCTGGTTTGCCACGCGTGAGCTCTGGCCCCGGCGGGTGGACCCCATCGCTGGCCACCAGCTGCTGCTGAAGATGAGGGAGGATCCCCAGCCCGGCGCGGTGCTGGACCTGCCGCTGGGCCATAGCACCTACAAGGGGGGGCTGCGGTTGCTGGCTGCGGTGGTGCACGGGCGAGCTACCACGGGGCTGCCCCAGATCGTCAACATTTCCCAGTGTTCCCCGATGGCCGATCTGCACGCCGAGCTGGAGGAGCTCTTCGCGCTGGCCGATCCGCAAGCGGTGCATGCCGAGCTCTCACGAATGGGTTTCCGCTATGTCGTGCGAGACCTGCTCTTGACCAGGGGCACCTGGACCCTGGACGAGCTCGAGCGGGCGCTGGGTCCTCCCAGCTTGTTTCTCGAGCCACATCAGCAGGCCTCCAGCCTTGTTCCGGCGGTCCGTGTTCCCTATGTCTGGCGCGTGGAGACGGGGGAGCCCTCCGGCGATCCATCCCTCGAGCCATCCCCAGAGCCGGCGCCTGAGCCAGTGCCCGTGGAAGACGACCCCATCAAGCGCCGCAGGCGCCCTTTCCGCAGTGGGGCGAAGGGTCGCGAACGCGGGTGAAGGGTCCGATCTGGCCGCCCTATCGCCGCCCGCTCAAGGCAGATAGGCTGGCACCTCGCGCAGCCGCCACAGCACCCGCGGCCCCTGCAACAAGGGCCCGTGGGCTGGAAAGAGCGTCTCTACGGACAGCTGCTGCAGCAGCTCCCTGGTCCTGGCAAAGGCCTGTCGGTCGCAGATCATAGGGTTCCACTCGCCGCCCAGGAAGTTGCGTGCCGTGTCTCCGGCCACCAGAAAGCGCGCCTGGCGGTGATAGAGGGCTACGGCGTCGTCGGCATGGCCGGGGGTCTCCAGCAGGACCCAGCCCGGCAGGCCGGGCACGGCGTCGCCGTGGTCCAGGGCGGGCGCCAGGGGCGCCTGGAAGCGGTTCTTTCCCCAGGGGAAGCCGAAATCAAGGCCGTCGTGCCAGTCTTCGGCCGGCAGCAGGGGCATGCCCTGCATCAGCCAGGTGACGAAGCCGCGGGGTAGGTTGCGCTTGGGGGGCCAACGCAGCCGCCGCTGGCCGGCCACGGCCTGGCGGGCGGTCCTGCCCAGCAGCACCTGGGCTCCGCAGCGCCGGGCCAGGGCGTCCACACCCATGATGTGGTCGAAGTGCAGGTGGCTGGGGATGACCTGACGCAGGGATTGGGACGGGCGCCCCAGCCAGTTCATGGCCGCCAGGATCTGGGGCAGATCCGCAGCCGAGCCCACGTCCACGGCGGTCACCGAGCGCGGCCCCAACAGCAGGTAGCTGACGCAGTAGCGGCCGGGCACGGCCAGGACCGCCGCCGACCCGCGCTGCACCAGCCGCGCCTCGGCGGGGCCGGGCGGAGCGCTCAAGCGCGCCATGAGCGGGCGTCGCGCGGCCGGTGGCAGGCCCCTGGGGAGGGGTGCGGGGGCTGGCTCGGGCGTCGCGGCTTCGGAATTGTGCCGACCCTTCACCTGCAGTCCCTCGGCCTCCAACAGCTGGGCGCAGCGCGCCAGGTCCGCCTCGCTCATCCAGGCTTCGTGGCGGTAGCGCAGCCCCAGACCCAGGCCGCGGCGCTTGGACAGCCAGAGGGGGTTGTAGGGCAGCAGGGCTACGCGCTCCAGACCCAGCCCTGTCACCAGGCCTGCCAGGCCACGCAGGTTGCGGCGGGTGTCGGTGACGCCCGGCACCAGGGGGATGCGGGGCAGCAGCTCCAGCCCCTCCAAGGCTGCCAGGCGGCGCAGGTTCTCCAAGATGGGCGTGTTGTCGCGGCCAGTGTGGTGCAGGTGCTGCTGTGCGTCGGCCAGCTTCAGGTCGAAGTAGACCGCCGAGAGGTGCGGTAGCAGGTGCTCTTGTACGGCCGGCCAGTCGAAGTGGCCGCAGGTCTCCAGCAGCACATGGATGCCGCGCTGCGCCAGGCGGGCCGCCACCTCGCCTGCGTACGCGGGGAAGAGCGTGGCCTCGCCACCGGAGAAGGTGACACCGCCACCCGAGCGGACGAAGAAGGGCTCGTCGCGGACCAGCTCATCCACCAGCTCGTCGGGGCTCCAGCGGCGGCCCACCAGGCGGCGGGCACCCAGGGGGCAGGCCCGGGCGCAGGCACCGCAGCGCTGGCAACGCCCACGCTCAGCCGTGGAAACGGCGGGCTGGGCCGCCCCCGTAGGACAATGCTCCAGGCAGGCGCCGCAGTCCCGGCAGCGCTCGGGCAGCAGCTGCAGCTGGCGGCTGGGTGAGATGGCTTCGGGGTTCTGGCACCAGCTGCAGCGCAGGGGGCAGCCCTTGAAGAAGACCACGCTGCGGACGCCCGGGCCGTCGTCCAGGGCGTTGCGCTTGATGTCGGCTACCAGGGGTGTTCGTGTCTTGGACATGGGCGCCGTCCTGCCGGATCCGCCGGGCGTCAGCTCCCCGCCTCAGCCGCCACTGCCGGCATGAACACCTGCAGCTGCTTCTTGAAATCGTCGAGGTCTTCGGGTGCGACGAGGTAGACCTGCTCGGCCGTCTCCAGCGCCAGGGCCTGGTCGCCAAAGGTGACCAGGTAGGCCTTGCGCTCGTCCGCCAGGCGGAACCAGCCGGTGCGTATCTCACCCACGCCCGTACCGGCGGTGCGCTTCACCGGGCGCCAGGGACCGCTGCCCATGTCCACCCAGGCGGCCGTGCTCACGTCGGCGCTGGCGATCTCCTGGGTGGAGCAGAGCGCGGCTTTCAGCACCATGCGACCCTGCTGCAGCTCGATGCTGCCCGGTCCGCGGATGGACCAGGTGAAGGCGCCCGTGCCGATGCAGACCACGCAGCCCAGGATGTAGGCCCAGGGGTGCTTGCGGCCCCAGATCAGCCCCAGCAGGATGAAGGGCCCCAGGGCCATGGTACCCAGTGCCGACCAGGTCAGCAGCTGCAGGGGAGGGAATGCATACTCCATCAGGCGCTCCTCAGGCTGTGCTCCATGCGCTCCACCAGTTCCAGCTGCATGTCGCGGTTCAGATCCACGAAGTAGGCGTTGTAACCTGAAATCCTGACGAGCAGGTCGCGGTGTTGGTCGGGGTGCTCCATGGCCTGACGCAGGGTCTCCGAGCTGTGCACGTTGAACTGCAGCTGCATGCCCCCCAGGTCGCAGTAGGCGGCTACGTAGGCGGCCATGCGATCCAGGATCTGGCTGTGACTGTCGTCGGGGCCGGGCACCAGCTTGATGTTGAAGGCCAGGTTGTTGGGCATCTTTGCGCTGTCCAGCGCGGCCACGCTGCGCATCTGGGCTGTCAAGGGCGCGCCGCAGGAGGGCGCCGGCGTCAGCCCCGGCGTGAAGGCCTTGCCCCGCCGCCGGCCGCTGGGCAGGGCGCCGGAGAGGATGCCGAAGGCCACGTGGTTGGACATGCTCCAGTAGCCCGGCAGGTAGCGCCCGCCGCGGTAGTTGCGCCGCGCCTGCAGGTGCCGGAAGATGAAGCGCTGCAAATCGACGGCGATCTCGGCGGGCAGGGGATGATCCTGCCCGAAGCGCGGCACGTGCTCCAGGATCTCGGCCAGCAGCAGCTCGTGCCCCTGGAAATCGGCGTCCAGGGCGCGCAGCAGCGTGGGGAAAGCCACGCGCCGGCGCTCGAAGAGCAGGATGCGGATGGCGCAGAGGCTGTCCACGACGTCGGTCAGGCCCACCATGGCCGAGCCCGAGCTGTTGTAGGTGGCGCCCCCATCCACCACGTCGCAGCCTTGCTCCATGGGCCCCTGCATGAGCGCGGAGAGCAGGGGGGTGGGATGCAGCGCCTGGTGGGCCTGGCCCAGCAGGTCGTTGACCTCCACCAGCTGATCCAGCAGCCAGCCCAGCTGGGTCTCGTAGGCCTGCTGGAATTGCTCGTAGCGGGCGAAGCTGGCGGGATCTCCGGTGCGGGGACCCACGCGCTCCCCCACCAGCGGGTGCAGGCCATCGCGCAGTGCCATCTCCAGCGGCGCCACCAGGTTGAACATGGTGCCGCCGGTGTGCCCGAAGTGACGGCCGCAGAGGGTGGGCTCCACGCAGCCGGTGGCGCCCCAGTCCCGGGCGGGTTCCAGGGGGAACTCCTGGGCCAGCAGTGCAGGGATCATGGCGTCGTCGTTGTGGATCGAGGGCGTGGCTCGCGTGAGCAGGTTGAGCTCGCACAGGCGGCGCAGGTAGGCAGGGGAGTTGACGCCTGGCGCGTAGCGCGCGTTGACGTTGGGATCCCGCAGCCGCAGCAGCTCCGTGGCCTTGAGGAAGAGCCAGGTGGCGTCGCAGACCGCGCTGCTGCCGTCGCTACGCAGGCCCCCCAGGGTCAGGGCCTGGTCCGAGCTGGAGCCGCCGAAGAGGCGATTGCCGATGTCGGGCACCAGGGGCAGGTGGTCGGTGCCCTTGAGCATCAGCGCGCAGCAAAGCTCCAGGGCGTGCTGCAGGGCCTTCTCGCGGCCCGCTTCGTCAGGGATGCGCGCCAGGTCGCGCTGCAGGTAGGGTTCCAGCCAGAGATCCAGGCGCCCCAGGGAGAGGCCGGCGTTCATGTTCTCCTGGTGCAGGCAGAGGAAGAGGATCCAGATGGCCTGGATGGCCTCGTGCAGGGACTCGGCGGGTTGGGCCGGCACCTTGCGGCAGATGCGCGCCAGCTCCAGCAGCTCGGCGCGGCGGGGTTCGTCCGGGGATCGCGCGGCCAGCCGCTCGGCCCGCCCGGCCAGGTTCCCGGCGTAGGCCAGCACGCCTGCCAGGACCCGCTGCAGGGCCTGGTAGAAGGGGGCGCGTCTTCCTGCCGCCAGCTCTCGCTCGACCGCCTCCCGCTGGATGTCATCCAGGCCGCGCGCCAGCACGCCGGGCATGTCGGCGATGGTGTGGGAGATGGCGTGGTTCTTCCAGATGAAGTAGAGCACGAAGCGCTCGTCGAGGCGCAGGCTCTGGGGGTTGTCCCACTGCGTTCGGGCCCACTCGCGGATGTTGTCATCGACCCAGAAGGGGAAGACCTGGTCCTGCAGGATGGCCACGTCCTGGTCGGAGATGAGGTAGGGATTCAGCTGGCGGGCGCTGACCGTCAGCAGCTCGGGCCAGATGGCGGTGCCGCCGAACTCGGGGAAGAGGATCACGCCCACGCGCTTGCTGGAGGTGGTGCCTGCCAGAAGATCGTCCGCGTGGATGATGGCGCGCTTTTCACGCAGCAGGTGCTCCAGGACGCGCCCCTGGCGCAGGGCCGGGGGCTCCTCACCCAGGGGCCGGGCCAGCCAGGCCTCGGTCACCAGCCGGGCGCGCTCGGTGCAGATCTCGGGCTGCACCGTGCGATGCGCCCAGAGCAGGCGCTTGATGCGCGGCAGGTCGTCCAGGCTGGTGCCCGCCAGGTAGGGGTCCTGCAGGTGGCGCACCTCGCCAGCAGGGCGCTGCAGGCAGGGCTCTCCGGTGGGGGGAGCGGGCAGATCCTGCCAGCGCTGCGGGCCGCGCCGCCAGACAGCGGCGGAGCGCTGCCGGCCCCGCTGCTTGATGGCCGTGGTCAAGTGGCCGAAGCGGGCCAGGCTGCTCAGGTTGCCGTCGAAGCTGATCTGGTTGCGCAGCAGCATGTTGAAGGGGTCGCCGTCGGCGAAAAAGGCCCGCATGTGTTCCAGCCGGCGGAAGCGGATGGCGACGTCCGGGGCCTGCAGGGGCCCGCGGCCCACGCGCATTCGCCCGTCTTCGAAGCGGGCGTGCAGCTGCACGCTTCCGTCACGGGTGGAGAACGTGAAGCTGGCCTCGAGGGGAGCGCGCGCGCCGCTGGGGTGCGTCCCCTCCAGCAGGTGGCGGAAGCGGGGCAAGCGCAGCAGCAGGGAGAGGGCGTGGAGTTTGGCGAGGACGGCCAACGGAGTGAGCTTCGAGTTGGGGAGCGCCCTCAAGGGAGAATTTCCGAGCTCTTCAGATGCCAACGGAACATCAGGCTGAACTCGTGGCTCGGCTGGGCGTAGGAGCGCAGCAGCTCGCGCTCGACCTCGGAAGGTTGTTTCCTGCTCTGCCGGATCATCCTTCGCAGGATCTCCGTCAGTGTTCGTTCAAAGCGCTGAAGGGCCTTCATACGCCGCATGACCAGTTCGTCTCGGTCCAGGCACAGCTTCCTGATGGTCTGGGAGCCGACGCGGCTGTCGTCGCGCGGGTGGATATGCTCGTCCTCGAAGGCCAGGGCCTCGGAGTCGAAATCGCTGCCGCAGGGATCGAGGATCTCATTGGGCGCGATGGTGTCGTCTCGCAGCTTTGCATTGTTGCAGCCAGCGCAGGCCAGGTAGAGGTTCTCCCAGTCGAAGGCGCGCTTGGGATCGGTCGCCACCTCCGTGAAGTGGTCCACCTGCTCCTCCGAGCGTGACGGTTTGCACTCGCAATAGGAGCATTTCTCGTACGTGCAGGCGCGCAAGACTTCCCGGACTCGCTCGTGGCCGTACTGCCGCGAGTCGGGGCGCCGGGCACCTTCGGCGTAGCGCTTCAGGAAAACCGCTGTCCAGCGCTCGTTGTTGGCCGCCAGGACCTCCGGCTCGGGCAGGCGCTCGATGGCGATCATTCCGCTGCCAGCTGCCGTAGGCGCTCTTCGATGTCGAAGTAGGAGAACTGGTCTGGGTTGATACGCTGCAGCTCGGCCTCGAGACGAGCGCGCTCGGCGCTGTCGCCCCCTGCGATGGCCTCCTTGCGCGCTTCGAGCAGCGCCGTCACCTGCTGGTTGAAGGGCCAGGTCCCCCCGAAGGCCCTCGAGATGAGGATCTCCTCCATGCTCTTGCCGGAGAAAGCCTCGCTGGCGTCACAAAGTTCGCAATGATCTCCGCGGCTCTCGCAGAGATAGACACGGGCGCCCGCCACAGAGGAGACGATGAAGGGCGAATGGGTGGTGGCGATGATCTGCATCCTGGGGAAGAGATCGAGGATGGTGGAGAGGAAGCGCTTCTGCCACTTGGGGTGCAGGTGGTTCTCGGCCTCGTCGATCAGGAGCACGCCGGGGACCTGCCGGACCTCATCGAGGGGCGGCCCGGAGAGAGTGTGGACGGAGAACATCCTGCCAGCCAGCGCCACCAGGCGCTGGATGAGGTAGAGGTTGCCCGAGCTCAGGCTCTCGAGCTTGAGCTCCTGGCCGTTCTGCACGACGATGGGCTCGAAGCTGGCGCGCGAGACGTGGGAGAGGTGCCCGCCCTCTAGAAGGCTGGCCTCCACGATCCGCTCGATCAGCGCGTAGAAGGCCTCGCCTGCAGCGCGCTCGGCAGGTGCGCGGCTGTCGCGCAGGTAGTCGAAGAAGCAGATCAGCTGGGTCACCTCGACGTTCTGGTGCAGGCCGGACAGGCTGCCCATCAGCACCTGTGGCGGATCGGGGTGAACCAGCCGCTTGATATCGAAGGGATCGGTGGCGAGTGCCGAGCGCCAGTGGTCGGCCACCCAGGCGGGTCTCTTCCTGCCGTTGGCGATGTGAACGGGGAGATCCCACAGGGCCAGGGGCTTTACCCGCAGGATCCTGGGCGAAGAAAGAGAATGGGCGTGGAAGACCTGCTCGCCGGCGGGATCCCAGCAGATGCTCAAGTCGAGCTTGAAGCTGGTCGGATCTGCGATGATGTCCCGCTCCAGACGCCCATAGTGCTGCCCGAACATCATCCGGATGGCATCCAGCATGATGGTCTTGCCGGTTCCGTTCTCGCCCGTGATCAGCGTGACGCCCGGCGCAAACTCCAGCTCCGCCTCCTGGAAGGGGCCGACGTTCTTGAGCTTCAAGCCTTTGAGATGCACGAAACGGCTCCTATATGGCAGGATCCTGCGAAGCGTATCAGTAGTAGTTCGCCTCCACCAGCCCCACGCCCGAGATGTGCTCGGTCACGCCGTTGTGGGTGACGTCCAGCTCGTACTGGCCCAGGCTGCGGATCAGGATCGGGTTGGTGTAGAAGGCCTTGATGGCCAGGCGGATGGGTAGGCTGACCTGGGCCAGCACGTCCACCGCGTCCAGGTAGCGGGCCTCGGTGACCGTGCCCGAGATCTGGTAGCCGCCAGCGTTGATGCTGACCTGCATGACCGTGGGGATGCCGTAGCCCGAGCTGTGCTTGCGCGAGCTCTTCACGGTGTAGGAGAAGCCCTTGGTGGCGGCCTTGATGCTGCCCGCTTCGCCTATCAGCCCGAACTTGTTCTCCGCGCCGCCGTATTTCTCCGAGAAGACCTGCCGGTGCAGAACGATGGTGTATTTCTGATCGAAGACGCGCAGCGTGAACCACTTGTCGATGAAGCTGGGCAGCTTGATGGTGGCCCAGCCGTGGTCGTGGTAGCCCACGCCCGCCAGGTCGAACCTGTTGCCATCTACGGTGATGCTGCCCGTGGCCTGGGCCCGGGGCGTGTTGAGGCCCAGGGTGTACAGCTGGGAACGATCCTCGTGGAAGTGGATCTTGCCGTCGCCGAAGCGGGTTGCGGGCAGCTGGTTGGCCAGGTCCAAGCGCAGCGTGACGTCGGACTCATCGACGGTCAGGTGGTAGGCTCCCCCGCCACCCCAGACGTGCGCCCCGCCCACATGCATGTCCATGCGATCCGTGGCACCGTTGACCTCGCCGCGGCGGTACTCCTTGTGGATGGTCCACTTGCGGCCATCGGCGGCGTAGTACTGCAGGTCCACGGAACCATCGAAGGTGTACAGGCCCAGGTTGGTGACCGAGACCAGGGCGAAGAGCGCGCCGCCGTCGTCGCCCTGACCGTAGAAGAACCAGCTCTCGCCGTAGTCGCCATTGTCTTCGTATTCGGGATGCCAGGCCTGGAACGAAGCTGGAACGCCCTTTTCGTCGGTCGCCTCGAAGGCGGAGAAGGGCTCGGCGGCCAGGGCGGGCAGGGACAGCAGCAGGCCTGTGAGCAAGGCGAGGATGGTGCGGATCATGGCGCTCCTCGGTTCGAGTCGGGCGGAGAAACCTATTGCCTCTGGCTGTGGATGGCTCTCACCCCTGGCGAGCCTGTTAGACTCGCCCATGTGGCGCCAGCGGCGGCGCCGGTCAGGAGGCGACTTGGTCATCGACATCGTCATCATCCTCGCGACCACCGTAGGCATCTACTTCTCCTCGGAGCTGCTCTCCAAGAGCGTAGACGCCATCGGTACGCACTACCGCATCAACCCCTCTGTGCGCGGCGCCACGCTGGATGCGGTGGGAAGCTCCTTCCCCGAGTTCTGCACCGTGATCGTGGCCCTTCAGGCCGGCGCCTTCGACGCCGGCATCGGCACCATCGCCGGGTCGGCGCTCTACAACATCCTGATCATCCCGGCGGTCAGCGTCTTCGTGGGAGGCGCGCTCACCATCAAGAAGGAGGTGGTGCGGCGCGATGGCTTCCTCTACCTGGCCGTAGTGCTGATTCTGATCCTGTCCATCTGGTTCGGTCCCCGCAGCGAGGCGGACGGCACGACCATGCACCTGATGCATATGTGGGTCGGCCTGGGCTTCATCGCCATCTACGCGGGCTACGTGGTCTTCTTGCTCATGCAGGCCCGCAAGGGCGCCGGCGGGGCCGAAGAGGAGGAGCACGAGTTCCACGCCATGAAGGTGGCGGGCCTGACCGTAGGCGGTATCGTGGGCGTGGGCATCTGCACCCATTTCCTGGTGCACGCCGGCCTGGAGCTCTTCGAGCACATCGGCCTGTCTCAGGCCGTGGCGGGTGTCACGCTGCTGGCGGCGGCCACCTCGCTGCCCGACACCCTGCTGTCCGTCTTCGCCGTGCGCCGCGGCGACGCCGATGGCGCGGTGGCCAACGCGTTTGGTTCCAACTCCTTCGACATCCTGGTTTGCCTGGGCCTGCCCGTGCTGGTCATGGGTGGCGTGGCGGTGAACTGGGGCCAGAGCTGGCCCATCCTGACCTTCCTGCTGGGAGCCACCGTGGTCAGCGTGTTCTTCCTGATCACCGATTGGACCCTGACCAGGGTCGAAGCCATCGTGATGATGGCGATCTACCTGGTGTTCATGGTGCTGGCGTTCACGGGGATCCTCTAGCGGAGGCCGTCATCCCTCCTCCGCCCCCATCAGCTCTCGCACCTTGGTCACCAGGGCCTCCATGTGGAAGGGCTTCTGCACGAAGGCCATGCCCTGTTCCTGCGCCAGCTTGGCGAACTCGGTCTTGCTGTAGCCGCTGACGAGCACGATGGGCAGGTCGGGCCGCAATTCCCGTAGCGCTTGCGCCGCCTCCAGGCCTCCCAGGCGGGGCATGGTGAGATCCAGGACGGCGCCGACGAAGCGGTCGGGCTGCGCCTCGAAGAGCTCCAGGGCTTCTTGGCCGTCCTCGGCCTCCACCACCTCGGCTCCCACGCGCTTCAGCATCTCGCGCGAAGTGTAGCGCACCGTCTCGTCATCGTCGGCCAGCAGAATGGCTCCCTTCGTGTCCAGGTTCCTGATGGGGAGCTGGCGCCGCTGCGCTTCGCCGGCCCGCCCCCGCACTGCGGGGAAGAGCACGCGGAAGCGGCTGCCCTTGCCCGGCGCGCTGCGCAGCATGATGGCGCCCTTGTGGCCGCGTACGATGCCCAGCACGCCGGCCATGCCTAGGCCGCGGCCGGTGAACTTGGTGCTGAAGAAGGGATCGAACAGGCGCTGCTGGGTGCGTTCGTCCATGCCGCAGCCAGTATCGTTCACCTCCAGGTAGACGAAATCACCGGGCTCCGCTGCGGAGAGGATGGCCTGCCGCAGCTGGAGCTCGTCGCAGTGCAGCTGGCCGGTGGCGACGGAGATGCGACCGCCGGCGTCTCCCAGGGCCTCGGAGGCGTTGGTGATAAGGTTGACGATGATCTGGCGCAGCTGGCTGGGATCGGCCTCGATGGCGGGCAGCTCGTCTTCCAGGCGGTACTCCAGGGTGGCGCGCTTCGAGATGGAGACCCGCAGCAGCTGGTTGGCCTCGGAGACGACCTCGCTGATGTCCAGGTGCCGAATCACGAAGTGGCCACGGCCCGAGTAGGCCAGCAGCTGGTCGCAGAGCTCCGCCGCCCGCTCACCGGTGGTGGCGATGGCGTCGATGTGGGGGCGGACCGTAGAATCGGGCTCCACGCACATCTGGGCCAGCTCGGCCCGTCCCAGCACGCTCACCAGCAGGTTGTTGAAGTCGTGGGCGATGCCGCCAGCCAGCACACCCAGGCTCTCCAGCTTCTGAGCCCGTTGCAGCTGGGCCTCCAGGCCTTTGTGGGCATCCTGGGCCTGCTTGCGCTCGGCGGCTTCCAGGGCCAGGGCCAGCAGGTCCGCCAGGGCGGCCGCGTAGCTGCGTTCATCCGGGCTCCAGCTGCGTGCGGCGCCGATGTGCTCGAGGCAGATCACGCCCACCAGGCGGCCCTGGATGCGCACGGGGGCGTCCAGCTTCGAAGCGATTCCCAGCGGTTCGAGGTAGCCGCTCACCAATTCCCCGATTCGCGAGTCCCGCTGAGCGTCGTCGGCGGCCACGGCGCGCAGTTGTCTGAGGATGGAGAAGTAGGTGGGGTTGCTGGCCAGCTCCAGCGTCGCGCCCTTGCTGTGGGCGATCTCCCTGCTGCTGAAGAGATCCTGGCAGCAGAGCGTCTCGCCGGACTCGTCCAACAGCCATACGGAGCAGCGCTCCACGGCCAACACGTCCGTGGCCTGCTCCGTCATGGCTGCCAGCACTTTGGGCAGGTCATCCCCCGTGAACGAGCCGTCCTTGGCCAGCTGCACCAGGGCGGCGTTCAGGCGACGGGCCTCTTCACGGGCCTGCTTTTTCTCGTGCAGCTCGCGGTGCAGACGCAGCTGGAAGTACCAGAGCATGACCAGCACCACCGCCGCCGTGCCGCCGATATTGGTCAGGGCCACGTAGGGCGCGACGGTGTCGGGCAGCGGCTGGCTCCAGCGGGGTGGGGACAGGATAGAGGAGGCCAGCATCAGCGCCAGGGCCGCGAGCGTGGCGATGGTCGTGGCGCGCAGGTCGAGCCAGAGCATGGCCGCGAAGGGGGCGAAGAGGCACCAGATCATCATGCCCTTGGAAGGGATCAGCCCGCCCAGGCTCATGGTGAGGAAGCTGGTGACGGCCAGGACGGCGACGATCTGCCCCCAGACGATGGCGCGTAGGTGGGTGCCGCGAAAGTGGAGCCAGACGAGGGCGATGGCGAAGACGCTGGCCCAGCTCAGCTCGATCCCCGCCTGGATCAGCATGTCCAGGTACAGGAAGATGACGCTGTAGAGCAGGACGAAGACCAGGCCGCCGGTGTGCAGCAGCTTGAGCAGGCTCAGCCGTGAGGCATCGCTGGAGGTGGTCATCGACGGACGGCGCTCCTCACAGCTGGTTCTACAAGGGCGCGGCAGGTACCTGCCTGCCACACTTGGATGCTACTCCCCCCCGCCCAATTGGTCGATCAAGACCTGGAGATCGTCCGGAGAAAGGGGTTTGTGCATGCAGCGCGAGGCGCCCAATGCCTCCAGGCGGACCTTCCAGGTGGGGGCCAGGTGGCCGCTGACGACGACGATGGCCGAGTCGTCCAGGATGCTCTGCTCCCGGATGCGGCGGCAGACCTCCAGCCCGCCGATGCCTGGCATGACGATGTCCAGCACCACCAGGTCCGGACGGAAGGACATCACCAGCAGGCCACCGGCGAAGCCGTCGTTGGCGACCCGCACGTCGGCCTCGGGCAGCTCGCCCTCGAAGAAGCGCTTCAGGCCCGCAGTGAAGTTCTTGTCGTCGTCGATGATGGCGATGCGCGGCGGGCCCCCATCCAGATCTGCAGGGATGGGCATGCCGCGCTCGCGCATGAAGGCCAGCAGGTCGCTGCGCTGAATGCGCCGCCAGCCGCCTCCGGTGAGGTGGTGGTGAATGAGCCCGGAGTCCAGCCAGCGCAGCATGGTGCGCCGGTCCACCTGGCAGAGCCGGGCGGCTTCTTGCGTTGACAAAAATGGACGGTTCGTCTTCATGCCAGTCCCCCGGCAGGTGTTGGTGAGATCTGGAGGTCATTTGAGCCACTTGAGCTTCTTGGGGCAAGTTGAGCATACACGGAGAACTCCTGGGGGGTCAAGCCCGCGAGCGCCAGCCCCGTGACAACGCGCTCTGCGTATCCCGTACGCCCCGCCACATCCGCCAGACCTCTTTTTCGGCATCCTGCGAGGTTATGTGTGCCCCCTTCCCCCCCCAGGAGCCTCGATGGCCAAGAAGAAGGAACCGCGCAAGCCCTCGGAGAGGGTCACCGATCCCGCGTCTCTCGAGGTGCTGCTGAAGGCCGAGAATGAAGGTGCTGCGACCTGTTTCAGTCGTATGGACACCCAGTCCTCGCAATGTCGTTTCGGCACGGACGGGATCTGCTGCAAGATCTGCCACATGGGGCCTTGCCGTATCAGCAAGAAGAGCCCGCGGGGGGTCTGCGGCGCCGACGCGGACACCATCGTGGCCCGCAACTACCTGCGCGAGGTGGCGGCTGGCGCGGCGGCCCACTCGGACCACGCCCGGCACCTGGTGCTGCTGCTGAAGGAGACCGCCCAGGGCGCGGCTGGTGCCTATCGCATCAAGGACGAGCCTGCCTTGCGACGGGCGGCGCGCGTCTACGGCGTGGCGGAACAGGGGCGCGCCGTCGAACACGTGGCCCTGGATCTGGCCGAGGCTTTCCTGGCCGAGTTCACCAGCCAGGAGGAGCCCCTGCGCACCCTGGGCCTGGCTCCCCCGGCGCGGCAGGGCCTGTGGAGGCAGCGCGATGTGGCGCCGCTGGGCATCGACCGCACCATCGTGGAGTGCCTGCACCGCACCCATATGGGTGTGGACCACGACTACCGCAACATCCTGCAGCACGCCTTCCGCACCGCCCTGGCCGACGGCTGGGGTGGTGCGCGCATCGCCACCATCACTTCCGACATCCTGTTCGGCACGCCCACGCCCGTACGCAGCCAGGCCAACCTGGGCGTGCTGCGCGAAGACGCCGTCAACGTGGTGGTGCACGGCCACGAGCCGGCCCTGTCCGAGATGCTGGCCGCCGCCTCCCGTGATCCTGAAGTGGTGGCCGCCGCTCAGGCTGCGGGCGCCAGCGGCGGGGTGAACCTGGCGGGGCTGTGCTGCACGGCCAACGAGGTGCTGATGCGCCACGGCATCTCGGTGGCCGGCAACTTCCTGCAGCAGGAGCTGGCCCTGGTCACCGGCGCCGTCGAGCTGATGGTCACCGATGTGCAGTGCTGCATGCCCAGCCTGCCCGAGGTGGCGGCCGCCTACCACAGCCAGATCGTGTCCACCAGCGATCTGGCCCGCACCATGGGCGCGGCGCACCACCCCTTCCACCACGAGCAGGCCTGGGAGGGCGCGAAGGGCCTGCTCATGTTGGCCATCGAGCGCTTCCCCCAGCGCGATCCCGCCAAGCTGGCCATCCCCGACCACCGGGCACCGCTGGTGGCCGGCTTCAGCGTACAGGCCATCAAGTACATGTTGGGCGGGCGCTATCGCGCCTCCTTCCGGCCTTTGAACGACGCCATCATGCAGGATCGCATCCACGGCCTGGTGGGCGTGGTGGGCTGCAACAACCCCAAGGGCAAGATGGATCATTACATCACCACGTTGACGCGCGAGCTGCTCAAGCGCAACGTGCTGGTGCTGAAGACGGGCTGCGCCGCCATCGCTTCGGCCAAGTCGGGCCTGCTGACGCCCGAGGCGGCGCTGGCCAATGCTGGCCCTGGGTTGCGGGAAGTCTGCGAGGCCGTGGGCATGCCCCCGGTGCTGCACATGGGCAGCTGCGTGGACAACTGCCGCTTGCTGGAGGCCGCCAGCGAGGTGGTGGCCGAGGGCGGCCTGGGAGACGACATCAGCGACGTGCCCGCCGTGGGCGTCGCCCCCGAGTGGATGAGCGAGAAGGCCGTGACCATCGGCACCTACTTCGTAGGCTCGGGCATCGATGTCATCCTGGGCCTTCCCTTCCACATCAGGGGATCCCAGGCGGTCACCCAGCACCTGAACCAAGAGGCCCGCGAGCGCTACGGCGCCAGCTTCCATGTGGAGCGCGATCCGCTGAAAGCGGTGGAGAAGATCATGCAGATCCTGCAGCGCAAGAGGCAAAAGCTGGGCATCACCGGCCGCTCCGAGCGCAAGCTCTTCGACATGCGCGACCGCCGAGGCCTGGAAGGCGCCCACGCAATCCATCGCGGCTGTCACCCCAACACCTGATCTCTGTCCAGCGAGGATCCCTGGATGTCCAAACACATCTGCACAAGCGCCATCGACGGAGCCGTGGAGTGGGTGGCCCGCGCCGAAGCCCTGCTGGATCAGGCCATGGACCTGCACGGCGAGGGCGGCGGCGTGGCCTTTCCCGACACGGCCTACGGCCTGCCCGTCATCTACTCCTTCACGGGCGAGCGGGTGGAGAGCCTGGCCGACTGCCGGCGTCTGCTCAAGCGTGCCAAGCAGCTGCTGCCAGCCCGCCCCTCGGACGAGCTCTGGCTGCCCTACCTGGGTAGCGCCCTGGACGCCGGCGTGGCCGCCCTCTTCGCCTGCGAGATCATCGAAGCCTGCCGCTACCTGGTGGGTCCGCAGCCCGTCTCCGGCATCTGGCTGGGCGCGGCCTCGGACATCATCATGCGCGAGCGCGGCATCGAGTTCGTGGACGGCACGGCGCCGGGCTTCGCCGCGGTCACCGGCGCCGCTCCGGACAACGCCACGGCCGTCAAGATCGCCCGCAAGCTGCAGGAGAAGAACCTCTACGTGTTCATGGCCGGCTCCACCGGCGGCAAGCAGTTCGCCGAGCAGCTGGCCGAAGAAGGTGTGCAGCTGGGCTGGGAGACGCGCCTGGTGCCCTACGGCGCCGATGTCTCGGCCCTGATCTACGCCCTGGGCTTCGCCAACCGGGCAGCCCTGTCCTTCGGTGGCGTCAAGCCGGGGGACCACGCGGCCAACCTGCTGTACAACAAGAACCGCATCTTCGCCTTCGTGCTGGCCCTGGGAGAGGTGGACGCCGAGAAGTACGCCCTGGCAGCCGGCGCCATCAACTACGGCTTCCCGGTCATCGCCGACACCGCCATCCCCCAGATCCTGCCCACCGGCGTCTGCACCTACGAGCACGTGGTCTCCTCCGTGCCCCACGAGGGCATCGTGGAGAAGGCCCTGGAGGTGCGCGGCTGCAAGGTGCGCATCACCGAGGTGCCCATCCCCGTGCCCTACGGGCCGGCCTTCGAGGGGGAGCGCATCCGCAAGCAGGACGTGCAGGTGGAGTTCGGCGGCAACCGCAGCTCGGCCTTCGAGTTCGTCACCAGCGTGGGCCTGGACGACATCGAGGACGGCGACATCGAGGTCATCGGCCCTGAGGTCGACCAGGTGGAGCCGGGCACGGCCCTGCCGCTGGCCATCTGGGTGCAGGTGGCCGGGCGCAAGCTGCAGCCCGACTTCGAGCCCATCCTGGAGCGCCAGGTGCACCACCTGCTCAACGGCGCAGAAGGCCTGTGGCATATGGGCCAGCGCGACATCGTCTGGACCCGCATCTCGAAGGACGGCTTCGCTAAGGGCCTGCGCCTGCGCCACTACGGCGAGATCCTGCACGCCAAGCTGCTGTCCGACTACCCGGCCATCGTGGACAAGGTGCAGGTCACCCTGTACACCGAGCCCGACGAAGTGGAGCGGCGCCTGGCCATCGCGCGACGCACCTACGACGAGCGCAACCGGCGTCTCGCTTCGATGACCGACGAGTCGGTGGAGACCTTCTACTCCTGCCTGCTCTGCCAGAGCTTCGCCCCCGACCACGTCTGCGTCATCACGCCGGAGCGCCTGGGGCTCTGCGGTGCCTACAACTGGCTGGATGGCAAGGCGGCCTTCGAGATCGACGAGACCGGCCCCAACCAGCCCGTCAAGAAGGGTCGCTGCCTGGACCCGGTCAAGGGGATCTGGTCCGGCGTGGACGAGTACGTGGCGCAGCACAGCCACAGGACCGTACCCTCCATCACGCTGTACTCGCTGATGGATCGCCCCATGACCAGCTGCGGCTGCTTCGAGGTGATCCTGGCCTACGTGCCCGAGTGCAACGGCGTGATGGCGGTCAACCGCGAGTTCACGCAAGACACCCCCGTGGGCATGACCTTCTCTTCGCTGGCGGGCAACGTGGGTGGCGGCCAGCAGACCCCGGGCTTCATGGGCTGCGGCAAGGCCTACCTGGCCTCACGCAAGTTCCTGCAGGCCGAGGGCGGCCACCGGCGCCTGGTCTGGATGACGCGCCAGCTCAAGCGCGCCCTTGGCCCCGACCTGGAGGCGCGCCTGCAGGAGCAGGGAGCGGCCGGCGCCCTGGAGCTGGTGGCCGACGAGAGCGTGGCCACCGATCCCCAGCAGATCCGCGCCTTCATGGAGCGCATGGGGCATCCTGCCCTGAAGCTGGACGACATGCTGGACTACGCCGAAGCTGGCGAGGCGGAGGCGGAACATTTGCGCGAGGCGCAGCCGCAGGCCCCGGAGCCCGCCACGGCGCCCCCCGCCGAGGACGGCGCAGCCCTCGAGGAGCCCACCGAGATGAAGCCCGAGCAGATGGAACAGCTCAAGCTGGAGATCGCCGAAGCGCTTGGGTCGGCCCTGAAGCGCGCCCTGCCCCAGGAGCTGGCCAGCAGGGTCTACGACGTGTTTCAGGAGGAGCTGGGGCAGCGGCCCGCGCTGGCACCGGCCGAGCCGGCCCCCGCCGTCGGCGCCGCCGCCGTCCCCTGGGAGCCCTCGGGCCCACGGGCCTCCGACCGCATCGGTGCGCTGCAGCGCGTGCAGGTCCCTGTGGAGCGCAATCCGCAGCCCATCTGGGAGGTCACCCTCGGGGCCACCCGTGAGCAGGGCGGCACCCGTGGCAGCACCGTCACGTTGGGGGGCGCAGCGGTGATGCCCTTCCACCTCTGGGAGGGGCCCATGCCCCATCGGCCCGTGGTGGCGCTCGAGGTCTACGACTTCATCAGCGAGCGCTACCCGGACGTGCTGCGCAAGCGCTACGGTCGCGCCCTGCGGGATCCGGCCGAGCTGGCGCGCGTCTGCGTGGGCGAGCATGGGGCGGACCTGCTGGCCGTGCGGCTGGACGGCACCCACCCCGAGACCGGCAGCCGCTCGGTGCAGCAGGCCGTGGACGTGGTAGGCAGCGTGCTGGAGGCCGTGCCCGTACCCCTGATCGTCACCGGCCCCAGCCACTTCGAGACGGCCAACGAGGTGATGAAGGCCGTGGCCAAGGCCTTCGCCGGCGAGCGCCTGCTGCTGAACTGGGTGGAGCAGGACAACTACCGCACCATCGCGGGGGCTGTGTTGGCCTACGAGCACCTGGTGGTGGCCCAGAGCCCCATCGACGTCAACATCGGCAAGCAGATGAACATCCTGCTCACGAACATGAATGTGCGGCAGGAGCAGATCGTGATGGACATGATGACGGGCGCGCTGGGCTACGGCCTGGAGTACACCTACTCGGTGATGGAGCGCGCGCGCCTGACCGGCCTCGGCGGCGACGCCATGCTGGCTGGGCCCATGATCGCGGTGCCCGGGCAGGAATGCGTCAAGATCAAGGAGCTGTCCGCCAGCGAGCGCAGCTTCCCGGCCTGGGGCGAGCTGAGCAGCCGGGCGGCGCTCTGGGAGCTGAGCACGGCCACCTCGCTGCTCTACGCCGGGGCCGACATCACGGTGATGGCCCACCCCGACGCCGCCATGGCGCTGCGGCGGGCCATCTTCGAGCTGATGGATGGGACGGGCTGAGGGAGGGGCAGGAGGCTCTGTCGGGGATCGTCCGGAGATTCTGTCGGGATTCCGTGGGCTTGGTTGGGGGGGTTGGGGTCATGGTGGGTGGCCGGTATTTCTGTTTGTATGGTTGTTTGCGGCTGTGTCGGTGTTTGGTGAATGTCCC
>CAYVQL010000069.1:0-39280 GCA_964454135.1 uncultured Enterobacterales bacterium
CCCCCCCCCCCTCCATTTCTTGATAGGCTAGCTGGCCCTGGAAACCCATGGAGAGGCCTTCCCCATGCCCAGCCGCCCCCTCGTCGCCCTGCTGGTGACCGCGTTCGCGCCCGGCGCCGCCCAGGCCGCCGGCTACTACTTCACGGACTCGGGCGCGCGCGCCAATGCCCGCGGCTCGGCCGTGGTGGCCAGCGTGGACGACCTGTCCGCGCTCTACCACAACCCCGGCGCCCTGGCGCGCCTGAGCTCCGGCCAAGTCTACCTCAACTTCACCGGCGTCACCCAGTACGTGGAGTTCGACCGCGCGGGCGAAGACGAAGATGGCAATCCCTACGAGCCGGTCTACAACGAGGCCCAGCCCATGCTGGTGCCGGGCTTCGGCCTGTCGGGCAAGTTCGGCCTGCCCAACACCACCTTCGCCCTCGGCTTCATCTCGCCCCAGGCGCCCACCATCCTCTACCCGGAAGACGGGCCCCAGCGGCACGTGATGATCGAGCAGGAGCTGTGGGAGTTCGCCGGCGTGGCCGGCGTGGGCCACCAGGTCACCGACTGGCTGGCCTTCGGCGCCTGCTTCCAGGCGCGCGTGCTGCGCACCCAGCAGCGCCTGGCCCTGACCACGGCCGAGGGCGACGACCCGGTGCAGGACATCGACATCGACTTCGAGATGGCCGACTGGTTCGCGCCCGGCTTCAACGCCGGCGTGCTGATCGACCCGGCGGATTTCCTGACCATAGGTGTCAGCTACCAGCACCTGACCCGCTACGACACCGAGGGCACCATCAGCGCCGACTTCGAAGGGCATGTCTGGGAGAGCCAGCTGAACGGCACCCTCTTCGAGGACGACTACGTCACTGCAGTGGCCCCCATGCCCGCCATCCTGCGAGCCGGCATCGACTTCCACCCCAGCGAGCGCGCCGACATCGAGCTGGCCGGCGCCGTGGAGTTCTGGAAGGTGATGCAGGAGGTGGTGATCACCGATCTCGACCTGTCCATCGAGATGGCCGAAGACGCCATCCTGGACGAAGACGCCACGGTCACCAACGACATCATCATCCCGGCCGGCTTCCAGAACGTCTGGAGCGTGCGCCTGGGCGGTCGCTACGACTTCGGTCGCTGGGTCACCTGGCGCCTGGGCGGCTTCTACGAGACCAGCGCCATCCCTCCCGAGACCCAGGGTGTGTCCCTGGTGGACGGCAACAAGCTGGGCTACGGCACGGGCGGCACCCTGCACCTGGGGACCCTGGACGTGGACCTGGCCTTTGCCCAGACCTTCCTGCTGCCGCGCGACATCACCGACTCGGAGCGCTACCAGCTGTGGATGGACATGTCGCTGGCCGACCCCGAGGAGTCGGAGATCAAAGACGGAGAGGCCGTGGGCAACGGCCACTTCGCCAGCCACCTGACCTTCTTCACCGCCGCGCTGACCTGGCGCTTCGGGGATGTGGGCAAGGGCAAGGGCGAGAGCTAGCCTACCAGCTGTAGCTGAGCCCCACCGAGCCCTCGGTCTCGCCATCGCTGTGCTGCGCCTGGATGGACAGCACCAGGGGCCCGGAGTGGTACTCCAGCTTGGCCTCGATCTGCTCCAGGGCGATGTCCTGGAAGCGGCCCAGCTGCACGCCCACCTGGGCGCTCAGCTCATCCGTCAGCCCGAACTTGTGCTTCAGCTCGGGGATCTCCATGTTCGCGGCCACTGCTCCGCCCGCGGCCAGCAGCGCCACCGTGGCCACGGTCTCCGGGTTGGCGTCCACCCAGTCCTGCAGCGAGTCCACCAGGTCGCGGCCCTCACCCTTGACCCACTGGGATCCGATGCCGGCGAACTGCTGGGAGAGCGCCTCGCCAAAGGCATCGACGGCAGCCGGGTCGATCTCCACGTTGTCGTACTCGTCCAGCAGGTTGATCTGGTCGGCGGCGGCCTTGATGGCCGAGGAGATGACGCCGTCGGCGTGCTTGCCGAAGCGCGCGTATTCCAGGTTGTCGGAGACGGCGCCGTACAGGTTGCTCCCGAGCCACTTGCCCAGGGTGGACTCGTAGTTGTCCAGGCCGCGGGTGGTGGCGCCTCCCGTGGGCAGCTCGCTGAGCTGCTCGGAGTTGCTCAGCTCGGGCAGCTCGTCCTGCACCTCGACATCGGTCTCGGAGCCCTGCTCCGGGGTGCTTTCGGGGGAACGGTGTTGCTTGTCGCCCATGGGAACCTCGCCTGACTTACCTCATGAAGAATAGCACCTGCGCCGGGCAGCGACGACCAGGGCCCCAGGTCCTCGTGCCGGGGACTACAGCTGCGGCTCGGCGACGAGCGGCTCGAAAAGCCGGCCAGCGGCAGGCAAGGCCCCGCGCCAGGTAGCGTTCTTCCGGCGCGGGCACTAGACTCTCCCTGTATGCCCCCCGATCCCGCGCCATCCCCCGTCAAGCTCATCACGCCGCCCGACGACGACGCCGGCTTCGACTGGCGCTCGCTGCAGGAGCTCTGGCAGCACCGCGAGCTGCTGTCGGCCTTCGTGGTGAACGACCTGCGCTTCCGCTACGTGGGCAGCTCCATCGGTTTCTTCTGGACCGTGGTCAACCCCATCATGGAGCTGATCACCTACACCTTCGTCTTCAACGTGCTGATTGGGGTCAAGTTCCACCCCTCGGGCGGCACCACCCAGTACGCCCTCTTCCTCTTCTGCGGCATGGTCACCTGGTTCGCGGTCTCTGACGGCTTGACGCGGGCCACCACCTCGATCACCGACAACGGACACCTGATCAAGAAGGTGCACTTCCCGGCCCTGGTGCTGCCGGCCCACGTGGTGGTCAGCGCCATCGTGAACCAGGGCATCCGCACCTTCATCCTGGCCCTGGGGGTGATCCTCTTCGGCGAGGGCCTGTCGGCCCACTTCCTGCTGGTGCCCCTGTTCATGGCGGTGCAGGCCGTCTTCGTGCTGGGGCTGGCCTTCTTCCTGGCCACGGCCGGGGTCTACTTCCGCGACACCATCCACTGGGTGAACGCCATCCTGCTGATCTGGATGTTCATCACCCCGATCTTCTACCCGCCCAGCGTCTACCCGCCGAAATTCAACTTCCTGCTGCAGCTCAACCCCCTGGCCCATATCGTCGGCGTCTACCAGGAGCTGATCCTCAACCACCGGCTGCCCCATATGAACAGCATGGCGGTGGCTGGGGTCTGCGCCGGTCTGGCCTTCGTGATCGGCTTCTCGATCTTCGCCCACCACCGGCCGCGCTTCGCCGACCTGGTCTAGGGTGGGGCCCTTGCCGGAGCCCTCGGTCCGTAATCAGCGCCTGGCGCTGGCCGGCGTGCTGCTGGTGGCCGCTGTCTTGATGCTGCGGCCGGTCCTGGGCGCGCCCTTCAGCACGGCCCTTGGCTCGATCTACAGCGAGGCGCCGCGCCACCTCTGGGCCCTGTGGGGCACGGTGGCCCACTTCTGGGAGTGGGGGCCCTTCGTGGCCCATATCGACGCCGATTTCCCCAGTGGCTACACGCGCCACCTGATGGACCCGGTGAACCTGGTCTTCTTCGTGCCGGGCTACCTGCTGTCGGGCGGCGGGGCCCGGGGGGCGGCCTGCGGCTACAACCTGGTGCACGTCAGCTGGACCCTGCTGGCGGGCCTGGGCGGCTGGCTGCTGTGCAGGCGCCTGCTGGCGAGCCATACCGAGCGGGCCTGGGCTGCGCTGCTGGCTGCGGCGGCCTGCGCCACGGCACCCTACCTGATGGCCACGCCCTACCTGGGCCGCACCGAGCTGCTGCCCGGGGCGGCCTGGGCCCTGCACCTGTGGTGGCTGCACCGCGCCCTGACGCCCAGAAAACGGCCCCTGCGGCGCGATGTGGTGGGGGCTGGCCTGTCTCTGGCGGCCATCGCCCTGGGGGGCTGGTATCTGGCCGGCTGGCTGATGCTGCTGGAGCCGCCCGTGGCCCTGGCCTTCGCCTGGGCGGGGCTGCGGCAGAACCGGAACCTGACCTGGCGCAGCCAGGCGCTGCGCCTGCTGGCGACGGCCCTGCTGGCCGCCCTGCCCCTGCTGCCCGCGCTGTGGGCGCTCTTCGCCCATCCGCCGCCCATCCTGGGCGAAGAGCAGCGCCTGACCGTGCATATGGGGATCAACACGCCGCCCTGGCTGCTGCTGCCCTTCCTGCACAAGCAGGGCCTGCCCGGGGTGGAGCTGCCAGCCTACCCCGGCCTGGTGCTGTGCGGGCTGGCGCTCTGGGGCTGCCTGCGTCACCCGCGACGGGCCTTGCCCTGGACCGCCCTGGGGGGTGTCATGCTGCTGCTCTCGCTGGGGCCCTACCTGGTGTGGAGCAATGAAGCCCTAGCCCCGACCGCGGATCCGCCGCGCCTGCCGGCCTGGTATCTGGAGAAGCTGCTGCCCCCGATCCGCTTCATCTGGGGCTGGTGCCGCATCGGCATCCTGGTCTCGGCGCCCCTGGCCCTGGCCGCGGCCTGGGGCGTGGCCGAGCTCCTGCAGCGCTACCGCCCCCTGCGACCCCAGCTGCTGCTGGTGATCCTGGGTCTGCTGGTGGCCGACCAGGCCCGCGTGCGCGCCCCGGCGGGCGTGCTGGGCAGCGCCTTCGAGCCGCAGCCGCCAGCCGCGCTGCTGGACGCGCTCCGACAATTCCCCCCCGGCGCCATCCTGCAGCTGCCCCTGGACGATTTCTACATCGTCTGGCAGCTGGGCCTGGGGCGCCCCGTGGCCGAGTCCATGGAGATCGAGGACGTCAAGCAGCAGAGCTATATCGTGCAGCGCGCCCTGGACCTGCTGGGGCCCGAGCTGCCCAAGCTGCCGACGGGTCCCATGCCCGGCAGCAACGCCGAGGTGGAGGCCAGGTTGGTGGCCATGCTGGCCGAGCCCGAGCTGGCCCCCTGCATGGCGGCCGACGGCCTGCGGCTGGGCCAGCAGGGCTTCGCTGCCATCGTGCTGCACCGTGACCGCCTGCCCGACGCCCACCGGGCCCTGACCCAGCTGCTCGCCGCCGGGCTGGGTCGGGCGGCCGTGGAGGAACGCAATCTGGCCATCTGGACGGCGGACGGGCAGCCCCTGCCCGCAGGCGTGGACTGCCCCCTGCGCGAGGTGCAGGCGGTGGTGGTGGGGGAGTAGCGGGGGTGGGGGAGGAGGAGCGCGGAGCGCGATCCGGGGGAGAGGGTGCCCCCTCCTCCGGCTGTTTCATGATAGGGCAATATTCCCTCTCAAAACTCCATGTCAGGAGCCTCTCATGCCCGTCGTCGCTTGCAGCTGCGGTTTCAAGAACAACGTCCCCGAGGGCCGCGCCTCGGCCAACTGCCTGATGTGCAACCAACCGCTCGCCCTGGGTGGCGCGCCAACCCCCGCCCCGCCGCAGCCAGCTCCGGCAGCGCCGCCGCCCGCCCCCCCGGCTCCCGCGCCCGCGCCGGACCCCCGCCCCAGCTCCGAGCTGGAAGAGGGCGTGCTGGAGGTGCTCAACACCGCGCATGGCAACAACGTCAAGGTCCAGGTCATGCAGTACGCCCGCCTGGCCGGCACCCAGAAGTTCTACTCCGGCGATCGCACCTACTACATGGAGCAGGCTGGGCAGCGCATCAAGAAGCTCAAGTGGACCTGCAACGGCGGCGAGGTGGTGCTGGAGCCGGGCCTGCTGCACTTCATGAAGGGCAAGCTGAAAATGGAGGTCAAGGCCGGCGAGGTGGGAGGCGTGGGGCGCGCCCTGACCCGACGGCTGCTGGCCAACGAGACCGTGCACCGCACGCACTACACCGGCCAGGGCGAGATCCACACCGAGCCCACCCGCGGCCACTTCCTGATCCACAAGCTGGCCGACGAGGCCCTCATCGTGGACAAGGGCATGTACAGCTGCTCCGAGGGCGGCGTGCGGGTGAAGGCCGTGATGCAGAAGAACATCTCCGCCGGCATCTTCGGCGGCGAAGGCCTGTTCCAGACCGAGGTCTCGGGCCAGGGCCTGGTGGTCTTCACCGTGCCCGTGCCACCGCAGGAGATCGTCTGCTACGAGCTGGAGAACGAGACCCTCTCGGTGGACGGCACCTTCGCCCTGATGCGTACCGAGGGCATCGAGTTCTCGGTGCGCAAGTCGGTCAAGGGCTTCGGCAAGTCCGCCGCCAGCGGCGAGGGCCTGCTGCAGACCTTCGAGGGCACGGGCAAGGTCTGGATCGCGCCTACGCTGGAGCTCTACCAGCGGCGGCTGGGGCGGCCGGGGGTGTAGGAACGCTGCTGGATGGCCATCGGAATCCACGTCGCTCGGAGCGCGTGACCGCGGCCGCGTGCACAAGACAACGCACCTGAATGACAAGCCTGAGCAAGGGAGCCGCCCCGAGTGACAGATCGGAACGGCCACGCAGCGAACTTCGACCGGCTGGGACCGTCTTTCGAGGGGAATTCCGCCCTGATGGACAAGTGACGGCGGGCTGAACCATCACTCGCCCCGGCTGCCCTTTAGGCCCCGGTCAACGTCGCGGCCATTCGACGGAAAAACAAGGTTGCAGGCCCTTTCGATTTCCGGGGCATCTCGGATGCCCCGGAAATTCAATCGGCTTTCAACCTTGGCAATGCATCGGTTGGCCGCAAGGATGACCGAGCCCCTTTGTTCGGGCCGACTGGCCCGAACGATGACCAAGGCCGCCCTGTACAGCGTGAGCGGGAGGATGGCCCAGAAGCCACCTGCCCGCACAGGTCGCCATCAGGTTCTGCCCCCCCGAGACGGCCACCCCTGCCAGAAGAAAAACTCTGAAGGATCGCCAAACCACACGACACAGAGGAGATCGCACGGAGCGAGAGGAGCGGCCATGAGACGAGCTTTTCTGCTGGCGGGCCTGCTGTGGCGCACGCCCGCCGCGCTGGCGGAACAGAACCGCTGGGAGCTGGGCCTGGGCACGCGCGACAGCATGAGCGAGGCCTGGCACGCCGAGGGGCTGCGCCTGACAGGCCGGCGGCTCTTCGCCCCCTGGGCCCTGGAGCTGGGCCTGTACGGCTCGCCCTTCACCGAGCGTGTGCGCGACAGGGACCTGGAGATCGCGCAGTACGCCGCTGGCTCGACCTTCCAGCAGCCCGTGGAGCTGGACCTGGCCACCGTCTCGCTGCTGGCGGACTGGGGCGTGCAGCCGCGGGAGCAGGGGCGGAGGATCTCGGGCGGCCCCCACCTCTACGCCGGCCTGGAGGGACGCCGCATGCTGCAACGCTACACACACGACTGCGGTATGGCGTGCTGTATCGGCATGGACCTGGTGGAGTCCGAGCCCCACTGGGGCGGAGGGCCCGTGCTGGGCATGGGCTTCCAGCTGCAGCTGGGCGCCTGGGCCGGAGCGCGCCTGGCCTTCTACGACCGCATGCGCATCGGGCTCGAGCCGCTCTACGACATCCAGGAGACCTCCGAAGACCTGGAGCTGCAGCACGACTTCACCGCCGCCTTCGACCTGCTGGCCGCGTTCTGAAGGGAACCGCCCATGATCGCCGCGTTTTTACTCCTGTCCGCCCTGGCCGCCCCCGCCGCCGAGCTGGGCCTGTCCCTGGGCGCCGACTACCACCCCGATCCCGACTTCGACGACAACTGGGGCCTGCGCGCCAGCGGCGAGCTGGCCATCAGGCCCTGGCTGCGCCTTGGCGGTGTGCTGGGCACCTCCTTGCGCCGTGACGAGGGCTATCTGTGCGGCACCATGCTCCTCTCCGATGACGCCTACCTGTGGGCGGACCGGGTGCGCCTGGAGCACCAGGGCCAGCTCTTGGCGCGCGTCATCCCGGCCCAGGGGCGGCTGGGCGCCTGGCAGCGCAACCTGGGCCTGCACCTGGGGGGCGGCATCGTGCAGGCCACCAGCACCTACGGGGAGGTCACGGCGCCGCTGCCCTTCGACCTGCCCGACGACGGGCACTGGGCGCCCAGCCTGGTCTACGGCCTGACCGGCGAGCTGCGGCGCGATCACCTGGCCCTGCGGCTGCGCGCGGAGCAGCTGCGCTACCGCGTGGCCTTGCGCTGGGACGTCACCCACCACGGCGAGCCGGTGAAGGAACGTCCGGTCTGGGTGGGCTTCGAGGGGGTATGGTGGCTTTGATGCCCTTTCGCCAGGCCATGGTCGTTCTGCTGCTGATCCTCTGGCCGGCGCGCGCCTGGGCCTTGACGTGGTGGGTGGCCTCCGAGCAGGAGCTGGCGCCGCTGCAGTCGGCCCTGGACGAGCTCTGGCCCGGGCACGCGGTGGAGCTGCGCGTGGGGATGCCGGCCCCCGAGGGAGAGGGTGTGCGCTGGCAGGACCAGGTGTTGGTGCTGCTGCGCCAGGGCCAGCGCTACCGCGCGGACGGCGTCGCGGATCTGCCGACCCAGGTGCTGTTGGTGCGCAGCTGGACGCGTCAGCTGGCGCAGCCATCGCCCCCTCCGGATCCTCCCGAGCCCGCGCCCCGCGCCGCGCCGGCGGCCCTGCACGCCCAACACCTGCTTCCGGGCGTGAGCAGCGCCCAGGGCCTGGAGCTGGGGATGGGCACGGTCCTGACCTTCGAGCTTCGGACGGATCCCTTGGATGTGTCGGCAAAGGGCTACGCGCCCCTGTTCGACCTCTCCGCGCGCTACGGGCGTCTGGGCCTGGACCTGGCCCTGTGGAACCTGTGGGAGCCCGAGCGCAGCTACCGTCCCGTGGCCCTGGGCGGCGTCAGCCTGGTGATCGTTCGGGGTGAGCGCCTCAAGCTGGGATCCTGGGTCGGCTTCGCAGGGGGCATCAGCCGTGCATCTTCCTGCGCCGGGGCGCCGGTGGGCCTGCTGGGGGGCGGCCTGGCCATGGAGTGGGCCGGCCGGCGCTTCGCCTGGGACGCATCCCTGCCCCTGACCGGGGCCCTGTGGCGCGCTCAGGGCGGTGAAGAAGGCGTGTCCATCCAGTCCGCCTATGCCCTCAGCTGCCAGCGCAGCGCTCACGCCGTGCCCCTGTTCACCTACCCGGAAGCGGGCGTCTCCTGGCGCGTCGGCCCCCAGGACAGCCTACGCTTCGGCTTGCTGGCCCATATGCCCAGCTTCTCCTGGCGCCACGACTGGGATCACGCCTTCTTGGAGCTGGCAGCCGCCACCGAGCTGCTGGCCAGCGCCCTGCGCATGCAGACGGGGGTGCGCTTCTGATGCCCGAAGAAGCCGCCTACCTGGACGCCCTGCGGGCTGGCGAGCCCTGGGCCGTGGAGCGCTTGTACCGCGAGCACGCTGCGCGCGTGCTGGCCTGGGCCATCCGCTTGGGCGGTCCGCGCATCGATCCCGAGGACGCCTCCCAGGAAGTCTTCATCGTCGCCCTGCGGCGCGTGGCCGGCTTCCGCGGCGACTGCGCGCTCTCCACATGGCTCTTCGGCATCACGCGCCGCGTGCTGGCCAACGCCCGCCGGCGCGCCGCGATCAGGCGCTTCGTGGGGTTGGAGGCCCTGCCCGCCGCGGCCGGGCCCAGCTCCGACGAGCAGGCCGCCCGCCTGCTACGCCGCCGCCGCGTGCAGCGCGCCCTGGAGCGTCTCAAGGAGAACCAGCGCCTGGTCCTGGTGCTGGTCGACCTGGAGCAACGCAGCGCCCCTGAGGTGGCCGAGCTCCTGGGCATCCCCGCGGGCACGGTCTACAGCCGCCTGCACCACGCCCGGCGGGCCTTCGCCCTGGCCCTGAAGCGCGAGGGCCTGTCCGCGGAAGACGCCTCGAGCGCAGAGGTGATCCCGCTGGAGAGGGGCCGATGAAACGCTGGCCCCCCGAGGTGGAAGAGGCCCTGCGGCCCACTGGCCAGGAGCTCGACCGCCTGGCCGATCCCGGGCCCGCCCCCGCATGGTGCGCCGAGGCCACCCAGCCCAGCGCCCTGGAGGTGGAGCGCCTGCTGGCCAGGGCGCGCCAGCCGCTCCGTCGCCCGCTGCTGCGGCGGCCTGTCCTGGCTGCGGCTCTCGCCCTGCTGGCCCTGCTGGCCTGGCTCTGGTGGCCACGCGCGCCCGAGCTGCCCGTGGGGACCACGGCGAGCCTGCCCGCCCAGGGCCAGCTGCTCTTCGGTCCATCCATCCAGGTCAGCGGCGATGGCCGCATCCAGGTTCTGCGCAGCGACGAGCAGGGCGCCGAGCTGGAGCTGCTGGCCGGGCACGCGCGCTTCGAGATCGATCCTGCAGGCCCCCGCCGCCAGCTGAGCGTGCGCGCGGCCCAGGTCCGCATCCAGGTCACCGGGACCATCTTCACCGTGGAGCGCCAGGGCCCGCAGGTGGCCGTGGCCGTAGAGCGAGGCGCCGTGCGCGTGCAGCGGCCCGAGGGCGGCTTTCAGCTGCTGGCCGGCGAGCGCTGGCACACCGAGGGGACGGCCACGGCCAGGGATCTCGCTACGCATCCCGAGCTGGCGATCCCTCCGGCGACGGTCTCCGAGCCGGATCGCGGCGCCGAGGCGCGCCTGCCGGACACCGTCTCCGCGCCCGTGGTTCCGGCCCAGCCCGAGGCCCTGTCTGAACCGCTGGAGAACCCGCAGCCCGCTGTCGAGGTCGAGATCGATCCCCAGCGCGCGGCCCGCGCTTACGCCGCGCTGTTGAGCCAGCAGGACCGGGACCCGGAAGCGCAGCTGGCCGAGATCGAGGCCTTCCTCGAGGCTTACGACGCCTCTCCCCTGGCCGCGGAGGCCGCCCTGCTGCGCCTGCAGCAGCTGCCCCAGGTGCTGCCGGCGGAAGAGGTGCTGACGGAGCTGGACCGCTGGCTGGCCAGCCATGGCGACGCGGGGCGCGCGCTGGAGGTGCACTACCTGCGGGCCACCCTGGCGCGCGAAGAGCTGGGCGACTGCGCCCTGGCCTTGCCCTCCTACGAGCAGGTCGCGGCGCAGGGCCGGGGGCAGCTGCGGCAGCGGGCCGAGGAGTGGGCGGCCGTCTGCGCTGAGGAGTTGCGATAGCGGCCGCTTCCCGCTCGGGCTGAATGCCGGATCCGGGCCCAGTGGGCTGAGATATGCTGCCCCCAGTCTCTCGCCTTCTCCACACCTGCGCCCACAGCCCCATGACATCCACCACCGGTTCGGACGCCAACTGCGCCGCCTGGAGCCAGGCATGCCCCTGAGCCGCCCGTGGGCAGCGCTGGTTTGGCTCTGGCTGACCGGCTGCGGGATCTGGGTGGACCAGGCGGATCTCTCGGAGCTGGACCTGGACCGCGACGACGTCGTGGCGGCCCTGGACTGCGACGACGGCGATCCGGCCCTCGGCACCGACGAGATATGGCGCGACGTCGACGGCGACGGCTACGGCGACCCCGATGCGGGCGGGGGATGCCTGCGAGCGGAGGATCCGCCCGCTGGCTACACGGACAACGACCGCGACTGCAACGACCTGGATCCCTTGGTGAATCCGGACACGATCTGGTATCGGGATGCCGACGATGACGGGTACGGAACGCAAAAAGAGACCAAGACGCGCTGCGAAGCGCCCAGCGGATACGTCGCAGACCAGGGCGAGTGGGACTGCGATGACGGCAATCCCGATTGGTTCCCGGGCCAGACCTGGCATCTCGACGCTGACGGCGACGCCTACGGAGATCCCCACAGCACGCTGCTGAACTGCGAGCCGCCCGAGGGCTACGTGCTGAACGCCCAAGACTGCGACGACGGGGACGACGCCCGCAATCCCGACACGACCTGGTATCGGGACCAGGACCAGGACGGCTACGGCCTGCAGGACGACCAGGTCCGCAGCTGCGAGTCCCCCCCCGGCTATGGCGCCCGTGAGTACGGCGACTGCGACGACGGAAACGCCTCCTTCAGCGTGACCTGTCCCTGGAGCCAGGTCAGCGCCGGCGGATACCACAGCTGCGGTCTGCGCGCTGACGGTACGGTGGAGTGCTGGGGCCTGGACGAAGACGGCCAGCGCAGCCCCACCCAGGAATCCGGCTTCAGCTCGATCAGCGCGGGCAAGTACCACAGCTGCGGTCTGCGCGATGACGGCCTGCCGGAGTGCTGGGGCTTGGACGACTGCGGCCAATCGAGCCCCCCATCCACCGTCTTCACCTCGCTCAGCGCGGGCGGCACGCACAGCTGCGCCCTGCGTACGGACGGTGCCATCGAGTGCTGGGGCTACGATGGCGAAGGCCAGTCCTCCCCCCCTGGCGGCACGGGGTTCATCTCGCTCAGCGCGGGCCTGTACCACAGCTGCACCGTGAATGCGGAGGGCTTCGTCCAGTGCTGGGGCGATGATCCCTACGGTCAGGCCAGCCCTCCGGCGGACGATGGCTTCGTGTCGGTGGCCGTGGGCGATCAGCACAGTTGCGCCTTGCGAGCGGACGGCTCCGTCGACTGCTGGGGCGACGACGGTCTCGGCCAGGCCAGCCCCCCTGCGCAGGCGGGCTTCAGCTCTCTCAGCCTGGGGGGGCTCCACAGCTGCGGCGTGCGTGCGGACGGCAGCGCCGAGTGCTGGGGCGGCAACTGGAGGGGCCAGGCCGACCTCCCCCCTGGCAGCGACTACGTGGCGGTCAGCGCGGGGGGATACCACAGCTGCGCCCTGCACGCGAACGGCTCCGTCGACTGCTGGGGCTACGATCCCTTTGGCCAGGCCAGCCCACCCAGCGATCGCTTTGACGCTGTGGGCGCTGGCGCGTCCAGAGGATGCGCTGCGAGCGGATCGCAGTCCATCTGCTGGGGCGAGTCCGGCAGCGAGCTGGAGCTGGATTTCTCCATCGGGCAGGTCAGCGCGGGCTGCCTCCACAGCTGCGGCCTGCACGAGGACGGCTCCGTCCAATGCTGGGGCGACGACAGCTTCGAGCAGTCGAGCGCGCCCACCGACGCGGATTTCACGGCGATCAGCGCGGGCTATATCCACACCTGCGCGGTGCGCAGCGAGGGCTCGGTCGAGTGCTGGGGCTACTCCGGCGAAGAGGACGCGAGACCTCCCGCGCGCAGCGACTTCGTGTCGGTCAGTGCGGGCTTTCACTACAGCTGCGCGCTGGCCTTCGACGGCTCCATCGATTGCTGGGGCCTGGATGACGCAGGCCAGGCCAGCCCTCCTGCGGACAGCGATTTCACCTGGGTGGGCGTGGGCCACTACCACAGCTGCGGGCTTCACGAAGACGGATCCATCCAGTGCTGGGGCGACGACAGCCGCGGCCAGACCAGCGCCCCGACGGGCAGCGATTTCGTCTTTGTCGCTGCGGGGTGGTATCACAGCTGCGCGCTGCGGACGGACGGCTCGGTGGAGTGCTGGGGCGGCGACGGCTCGGGCCAGGCCAGCCCCCCTGAGGGCAGCGATTTCACTTTCCTGGCAGCGGGTTTCGCGCACAGCTGCGGCCTGCACGCCGACTGCTCGCTGGAGTGCTGGGGCCACGACGACTACGGCCAGGCCAGCCCGCCGGACTCCTGTTTCGTGTCCGTGACCGCTGGCGAGTTCCACAGCTGCGGCGAGCTTGCCGATGGCACCGTCCAGTGCTGGGGCAGCAACGACGCGGGGCAGTGCCAGCCCACCGATCCCGCCAGCTTCAGTCGTATCGCGGTGGGTGGCAGCCATGTCTGCGTCTTGGCGGAGGGCACCGCGCTCTGCGGTGGAAGCGATGAGTTCGAGCAGGCGTCGCCCCCGGAGGAGAGGCCCGCGTTCATCGACCTGGACGCCGGGCATTGGCACTCTTGCGGCGTGCTCGAAGACGATGGCTCCATCCGCTGCTGGGGCGATGACAGCCACCAGCAGGCCTCGCTGCCCGACAGCCTGGAGGGCATCGACTTCCGTCGGGTGTCCACCGGCCATGACCACAGCTGCGCGCTGGCCGCCTCGGGCGAGATCAGCTGCTGGGGCGACGACAGCTACGGTCAGACCGATGCTCCCGCCGGGGTCTTCAGCCAGGTCACCGCGGGCGCCGCCCACTCCTGCGCCCTGGACCTGTTCGGGCAGGCCACCTGCTGGGGCGACGACAGCCTGGGGCAGCGCCAGGTGCCGCTGGACGACAAGGGCGCTCCCCTAGGCTTCGCCTCCCTCGAGGCTGGGGGCTGGCATACCTGCGGGCTGGCGGACGAAGGGGGGAATCCCGATGAGGGCTACCTGGCCGTCTGTTGGGGCTGGGATGGCAGCCGCCAGGTCACCGACACGCCGGAGCTCCTCTTCCTCGAGCTGCACGCGGGAGACGAGCACACCTGCGGGCACAAGGTGGATGGCCTGATCCGCTGTTGGGGGCGGAACCTGGAGGGCCAGTGCGAGGTGCCTCTGCCCAGCGATCTCGGGGGCTGACGCACGCTCCTACCCCGGCAACTCCACCTCCGGCCCGCCCTCGGGCCAGGGACGCACCGCGACGGTGCAGCGGGAGATGCTGACGATGCGCCCCTTGTCGTCGACGACGTCCACGTCGTAGATGCGGCTGGTGCGGCCGGCGTGCACAAGGCGGGGCAGCGCCTTCAGCCGCCCCTCGTGCACCGGCCGCAGGTGGTTGGCCTGGATGGTCTGGCCCGAGACCACGAAGCGGGTCAGATCCACCTCCATGGCGGCCATCAACGAGGCCGCCGACTCGGCCAGCAGCACGTAGACGCCGCCGTGCACGATGCCCATGATCTGGTGCAGGCGCTTGTCGATGTCCACCTCCACGGTGACCGGATCGTAGCTGGTGATTTTTATTCCCAGCGTGTTGTGCACCGAGTGGGCCTGTCTGGACTGGATGTAGGCGATGCGCATCTCGCGCGAGAGGCTCTGGCCGGAGGTGACGGGTTTCATGGGAGCGGAACTCTCTGGGATCGGGTTGGGATCATTCCTCTTCCAGGCGCGGCACGAAGGTGGCCAACCGTTTGCTCCTGCCGCGGATGGGGGCGTCCGGAGCCGGATCGAAGGCGACCGCCCGCTGCACGCGCCGGCGCGTGGTCTCGGAGACGAGCACAGTCACGCCGTGCAGCTTGGTGAGCCCCTCCACCCGCGAGGCCACGTTCACCGAGTCGCCGATGGCCGTGTACTCGCGGCGGCGGGGTGAGCCGATGTTGCCCAGGGTCACCGGGCCGGTGTGCACGCCGATGCCGATGCGTAGGGGCTCTTCGCCGCGCTCGCAGCGTAGGCGGTTCAGCTCGCCCAGGGCCACCAGCATCTGCAGGGCGCAGCCCACGGCGCGGTCGGCATGGTCCGCTTGGTGCACCGGCGCGCCGAAGTAGGCCATGATGCCGTCGCCGATGAACTTGTCCAGGGTGCCGCCGCAACTGAAGATGACATCGACCATCACCTCCAGGTACTCGTTCAGCATCTCCACCAGGGCCGGACCGGCCAAGTGCTCGCTCAGGGTCGTAAAACCACGGATGTCGGCGAAGAGCAGGGTCACCTCTCGCGGCTCCGAGGCCATCTCCGAGCCCTCGCGCACCAGCTCCTCCACCACGGCGGGCGAGAAGTAGCGCTCCAGGCGGTCGCGCCGAACCTGCTCGCGGGTGGCCTCGGCGGTCAGGCTGCGGACGCGGGAGGTGAGCCAGGCGCTGGCCAGGGCCACCAGCGCCAGCACGATCAGCGCCCCCAGCATGACGCCCACCTCGAAGCGGGCCTGCGCCATCAGGACCAGCTGGGCGGCCAGCGCCAGGCCGGCCGTGGTGAAGATCAGCCAGCGCTCCAGGGTGATGCCGCTCATCACCACCAGCAGGGCGAACATACCCAGGGCGAAGCTGGCCGATCCCGCCACCGATCCCGTCTGCATGCCGTGGGTCTGCAAGATGAAGACGAAGGGCACATCCAGCAGGGGAATGACCAGACCAAAGCGGCAGGGATTGGCCATGGGACTGCGCGTGGCCCAGATCCAGACCACCAGGGCCAGCACCCAGAAGGCGGCGATGAAGCCGATGGCACCGGTCCAACGGGCCTGCTGAAAGCCCAGGCCCAGGACGGCGTAGAGCAGAAGCGTGGCCGTCATGCCCGCCAGGCGCAGCCGGAGCACGCGGCGCAGGTTGCGGCGCTGCTCGTTCTCGATGGCCTTTTCCAGACCCGGGATCCCGTCGTTGGAAGACGCTGCGACCATGCGGTGCAAGTAGCCCATCGCGGCGCTTGGCACCGCTGCACCAGGGACCGCCGGTTATGGGACCGCCCCTGCAGCAGGAGGAGCATTGGTCCACGCAGACGACATCGGCCGCGATCCCGCCTTGCTGGCAACCGACCGCGGGCTGGTGGCGGCAGCTCGCGCTCTCAAGCTCTTCCGGCACGTCAACCCCGTCGATGTCAAGGCGCAGCGGACACGCTTTCTGGCCCGGCCCTGCGCCGCCTCGGAGCCGCGCTTCCGCTACCGGCCGCTGTCCTTCGACCCCGAGGTGCTGGAGCGGTCCCTGCTTGCGGCCCCCATCGCGCGCATCGAGCATCCCGGCTTACGCCGCCTGTATGAAGAAAAACGCCTCGAGCTGCGGGCCATCCTGCGCTTGCTCCTGACCCGCGGCGGACCGGAATTCACAACCTCTTCCCTGGAGCTCTACGGCCGCCCTCCAGCCGCGCTGGTGGAGCAATGCGCCGCCGTGCTGACCTGGCCGCGCGAAGAAGAGCTGCCCGCCCTGGACGCCCAGGCCCTGTGCGCCATGTTCCGCCAGGGCGTGGAGGACTATCGCCAGCGCTACGGCAGCTTCGACTGCCAGGTGGGCATCGAGCGCGACATGGCCGCCGAGATGTACGTGGACGAGAACCGCATCCGCATCCGAGAGGGGGCTCGCGAGTCGCGGCCCGCGTCGCTGGTGGACCTGCACCACGAGCTCGACGCGCACATCCTGACCTGCCTCAACGGCCGCCAGCAGCCCCTGCGCCTGCTGCAGCTGGGCCTGGCAGGCAGCATGGCCTACCAGGAGAGTCTGGGCGTCTTCACCGAGCTGGCCAGCGGCGTGCTCTACGCCGCGCGCCTGGCACGGCTGGCCTCACGCGTGGTGGCCGTGGACCGCATGCTGCAGGGGGCGGAGTTCTTCGAGATCTTCGGGGAGCTCACCGAGGCCCACGGCTTCTCGCAGGACTACGCCTGGCGGCTCTGCCAGCGCATCTTCCGTGGGGGTGGCTTCACCAAGGACTGGGTCTACCTCTCCCAGGTGGAGGCCATCTTCCGCCACTGGGCCGCAGGGCGCGACATGGCCCCGCTCTTGCTCGGCAAGACCACCCTGGCCGCGGTCGAGACCATCGCCGAGCTCCTGGTCCAGGGGCTGCTGCAGCCCCCCCGCTACCTGCCGCCCTGGGTGGAGCGCTTCGATCGTCGTTCCGCCAGGGTGCAGGCCCTGTTGGGAAGGGAGAGGATCGGGTTGGAGGGTCTCTTTGGCCTGGCGAAGCCTTGACGCCCCCCCAGCCATCGGCAAGACTGCCCCCTGCCCCACACCGGACTCTGTCAGCGATGTTCCTTCCGCGTTTCCCGTCCCTGCTCCTCGTCGCCTCGCTGGGGTTGGCCGGCTGCAAGTTCAGCTCGGTGGGCGAGCCCAGGAACCTGGTGATGATCTCGGTGGACACCTACCGACGGGACCACATGCTGCGCTACGGCGGCAGCCTCGGGCTCACTCCCTTCATGGACGGCCTGGCCACCCAGTCGGTGGTCTTCGACAAGCACCGCTCCTGCTCCAACTGGACCCTCAACTCCGTCGTCTGCACTCTCAACGGCCGCTACAACGTCGAGTTCGGCTTCATGCCCAAGCTCTCGGGCACCTACCGCGAGGTGGTCCCGGATCGTCCGACCCTGGCCTACTGGTTGGGCCAGGCCGGCTTCCACTCCATCCTCATCTCCTCGAACAGCTGGCTTGAGGGCGACTGGATCCACGACGAGGGCTACGACTACGCCGAGCGCCCCCACTCCACCAATGCGGTGTACATCTACGACAAGGGCATCGAGAAGCTGGAAGAGGCCCTGGACGAGGGGGCTGATCGCTGGTTCCTGCACCTGCACGTCAAGGAGCCCCACTGCCCCTACAGCCCACCCGAAGAGTACATGGAGACCGTCAAGCTGCTGCCCCCCATCGACTACGATCTGGACACCAACGACGGGCACGAGCAGGCCCGCGCCGACCTGGACGGGCTCTCCGAACAGGAGCGCGCGCTGGTGCTGTTGCACATGCAGCTGCGCTACGAGGGCGAGATGCGCTACCTGGACGACCAGCTCAAGGTCATGTTCAACGACCTGGAGAGGCGCCGCCTGCTGGACGACACCATGCTGGTGTTCTGGTCGGACCACGGCGAGCAGTTCTGGGAACGGGAGAAGGTGGGCCACGCCTACGATCTGAAGGGCGAAGAGAACGACGCCATCGCCTTGTACTGGCACAAGAACCTGACCCCTGCCATCTGGCAGGGGCCCACCTCGCACATCGACATCACGCCCACCATCCTGGATTTCTTCGGCCTCGACAGGCCCGACGAGGTGACGGGTCTGCCCCTGGGCAGCGCCCCGGACGACCGTTGGATCAAGGCCTTCACCGTCGCCAGGTTGGGACCGGTGCAGTCCATCACGCGCGGCGACATGCGCCTGCACTACTATTGGACCTCGGGCCAGCTGGAGCTCTACGACCTGGCGAGCGATCCGGCCGAGACGCTGGACATCTTCGATCCCGACGATCCGGTGGCGCTGGAGCTCTGGGACGAGCTGGAGGCCGACGCCCTGCTCGCCGAGCCGCTGATCAGCGAGTACAACCGCGTGGAGCCGGAACTATAGCTGCGCTGCGCGCGGGTGAGCGGTCGCGGTGGCGCTGGCCGCTGCTGCTGGGCCTCTGCCTGGCGGCTTGCGATACGGGGATCTGGCGTCTGGGCGACGAGCGATCGCCCAATATCGTGCTGGTGATCATCGACACCCTGCGCGCCGACCATCTCGGCATCTACGGCTACGATCGACGCACCTCGCCAGCCCTGGACGCCTGGGCCGCCCAGGGCACGGTCTTTGAGCGCGCCTACAGCCACAGCCCCTGGACCCTACCCTCGGTGGCCTCCATCTTCACAGGCCTGGAGCCCCTGGATCATGGCGTCACCCAGTGGCAAGACCGCCTCTCCCCCGAGCTGCTGACCCTGGCCGAGGTGCTGCAGCAACAGGGCTACAGCACCCAGGCGGCCGTCTCCCACTTCGTCCTGAGCGACGACAAGCACTTCGACCAGGGTTTTTCGGTCTACGACCTGGGCGCGATGGACCGTGGCTCGCCCCACGACGTGCGCTCCTCCGACTACATCTCGGACTGGGCCCTCGAGCTCCTGCAACCGCCGCTGCAGGAGCCCTTCTTCCTGGCCCTGCACTACTTCGATCCCCACTGGGCCTACCTGGTCCACGAGGGCTTCGACTTCGGCGACGAGCCCCAGGACCGCTACGACAGCGAGGTGGCCTTCACCGATCACCACCTGGGCAGGGTGCTGGCACAGCTGGATCTGATGGAGCTGACAGAGCGCAGCCTGGTGACCGTGATCGGCGATCACGGCGAGGAGTTCGGCGACCACGGCCGCACGCAGCACACCGTGGCGCTGTACGAAGAGGTGATCCGCATCCCCTTCGCGCTGCGCGTGCCGGGCTTCCAGCCTGAGCGCATCCAGCACGTGGTGACCGAGACCCAGCTGGCCCCGACCCTGCTGGCCTTGGCCGGGCTCCCCATTCCCCCCAGCTTTCACCAGCCCCCCATCCCCTTCGACAAGAAAGGCTTCGCCCCGCAGGAGGACCAGCTGGTGGTGGCCGAGACCCTGCGCAAAGCCGACATGCGCGCGGTGATCGACGGCGACTGGAAGCTGATCCACGACCGCAAGCGCAGGCGAACCGAGCTATTCGACCTGGGCGCCGATCCCTGCGAGCTGGACGACCAGCGCCATCAACGCAAGGACCTGCGTCAGTCCATGCAGGGCCTGCTGACGGAGATCTACAAGCAGGAGCGCGTCCCGGTCCGGAGCGAGCCCCTGAGCACCGAGACCGAGCAGTCCCTCAAGGCCCTGGGGTACCTGGGGGATTGAGAACCGCGTCCTGCGCGCGAGGAGAGAAGATGAACGCCGAAGAGCCAAGTCCCAGGGCACCCCAGGACGAGACCGCCACCCTGATCATGGTGCTCGGCTTCTGCAGCTTGGCGCTTCCCCTCCTGGGGCCGGTGGCCTGGTATCTGGGGCACGACCACCGCAAGCGCTGCGCCCGCGAGGGCCGGCAGCCCCACGAGAACGCGCTCATGGGCTACTACGTTGGAATCGTGACCAGCGCGATCTTGGCGCTGATGGTGGTCTTCTTCGCGCTCTGGTTCGTATTCATGGCGGCCGTCATGGGCCTGTCCGTGCTGATCTGGATCGCCATGACGGTCTTGATGGTGGGCCTGGCCCTGCTGGGAGCGGTCATGGGGTGATTTGGGGTGTCAGGCACTAGGAATTGATATTATGCAAAATATCAATTCCTAGTGCCTGACACCTCCGACATAGCCCGGCTCGCTGGCGATCAGCACCACCTCGGCGTTGCCCGACTCCACCAGCCACCAGGCCAGCTGGCCGACGGAGACGGCGTCCACGGCCGCCACGGCGGCGGGTTGATCGAGCAGCTGCTCCCGCAGCCCCTTGGCGGAGCCTTCGTACCAACCCCGCAGCACCGCCCACGCGGCGCGCGAGGCCTCGTCTTCGTCCCGGTCCCAGAAAGCCTCGCTGGCGATGTCGGTGGTCTCCGTGGGGCAGTACTGCATGGCCACCGGCGCGGACAGGGCCTGCAGATCGACGCCGGTGACGGCGGCCCAGTGTTCGTAGCCCTCCCCCTCCCAGAGCCAGGTCATGTGGTTGTCCTCGGTCAGGAACCAGCGCAGCGCCAGGCCTAGCGTGGGCTGGCTGTAGCGCTCCATGGGCCTCTGAGCGTGCTCCAGCATGACGTCCATGTCCAGCTGCGCCTTCCAGCTCTCGCTGGGGCGCAGCAGCAGCGGCTGCAGGCCCTTTTTTCCCTGCAGGGGCCCGTCCTGCTCGACGAAGCTGATCCGCTCCCAGAACATGCGCTCTCCAGTGGGCGCCACGTGACCGTTCCAGGTGTCCGCCTCGCCCCAGAAGGGCTCGAGCACGGCGGCGATCTCGGCGGCATGCTCGCAGAACATGATGCGGGCCTGCAGCTCGTAGCCCTCCTCGCCGGGCTCCACGGCTGGGCGGCCCCAGAGCACCAGGTCGCCGCGCTGCGCCTCCAGCTCGCCGGGCTGGCCCGTGTCCTGCGGGGGTGCGCTGTCGCCGAAGGGCTCATGGGAGTCGGGTTCCGGCGCTGCTGGCGGCTGGCTGGTGCAGCCCAGCAGCCATAGCCACGCCGCCGCGACGAGCATGGCGCCTCAGCCTCGCACGTGGTCGCTGGCGGTGCGCAGGGTCCGCAACACCTCGCCGTCGACCTCTTCCTCGCCGTGCTCCCACAGGATCTTCAGCAGGTCGCGGGGGAAGCGGGGACGGGCCAAGGGGACTCCTGTACGGCGGAGGGAGGGTTCTCGTGCCATGCGCGCCACGAAAACGCAAAGGCGATGCCGGGCAACGGTATGCCATTCTACCAACTCTCCGCGCCAGACCAGGGCGAGACCCTTGCCTCGGTGCCAGTGGAACAAGCTGACCATCGCGCAGCGTTTCGAGCTGGGATAGGCGGATCCGGCCCTTTCGACCGAGGTCGCCATGTCGCTGCCCCAGCTCCTGATCCTCGCGCTGTGCACCTCCACCTCCGCAGGACCGGCTGCGGTGGCGGTGGAGAAGGTGGGTTCATGTCCCAGCGGCTACTCCACCAGCGGCAACTACTGCAACCCGGGATCCAGCGCGCGCTACGCCGTGGTGAAGCAGGGCTCCTGCCCCAGCGGCTACAGCACCAGCGGGTCCTACTGCCTGGCCAGCTCCGACAGCTCGCGGCACGCCATGCCCCGCAGCGGCGGCTGCCCCAGCGGCTACAGCACCAGCGGCGACTACTGCCTGGCCAGCTCTTCCAGCGACAGCGAGCCGGCCCCCAGCATGGCGCCTGTGGCCGTCAAGAAGGTGGGCTCCTGCCCCAGCGGCTACAGCAGCTCCGGGGACTACTGCAACCCAGGCTCCAGCGCGCGCTTCGCCGTCGAGAAGGTGGGTTCCTGCCCCAGCGGCTACAGCACCAGCGGGGGCTACTGCCTGGCCAGCTCCGACAGCTCGCGGCACGCCATGCCCAAGACGGGCAGCTGTCCCAGCGGCTACAGCACCAGTGGTGGCTACTGCTTGTCGAGTCGGTGAGACCCGCGTTCTGCGTATGCTCTGGCCCGAAACCCCTTGACGCCAGGCTCGCGCCGGCCATACCGTGCGGATGATCTCGCGCGGGCCCCGGAGCGATTCTCATGAGCGCCAACGACCTCGTCCTGGTAGCCGGAAAGAGGAATGACACCTTCGCAAAGAGGCTTTCCGAGTATCTCGGCGCGCCCCTCTGCCCAGCCAGCTACATCGAGTTCGCCGACGACGGCGGCCCCATGAGCGGCGAGACCAAAGTGGAGATACGCAACAACCTGCGGGGTCGGGATGTCTGCGTGCTGTGGAGCATCGGCTACACGAACTACGAGCTGGTGGGCGTGCTGCAGCTGATCGACGCCCTCAAGCTCAGCTCCGGCGCGCGCCACGTCACCCTGGTCTGCCCCGAGTACCCCTGCGCCCGCCAGGACAAGACCCACGAGCGGCGCGAGTCCTTGAGCTCGCGCCTGGTGGCGCGCCTGTTGGAGTCCGTCGGCCTGGACAGCGTGCTGACCCTGGATCTGCACTCGGACCAGATCGAGGGGCACTTCCGCATCCCCCTGGACCACCTGCGCAGCCGTCCCATCTGGGCCCACTACATCGCCCAGCGCTACAGGGAGTGGGAGGTCCGGAAAAGGGTCGCCCCCAGGGGTGCGGATCTGATCCTGGGCGTACCCGACGCCGGACGCGCACGGGCCGTCCGCGAGCTCTCGGACGAGGTGGGCAAGAACCTGCGCCGAACCCGCAAGAAGATCAAGATCAAGCTGGCCCACCACGACAAGCACCGCCGCTGGGAGGTGTCCGGCAAGGTGGCCAGCCACGGCCTGCTGGGAGACGTGGAAGACCGCGTGGTCTGGTTCACCGACGATCTGCTCTCTTCGGGCAGTACGCTCTTCGGTGCGGCAGCCGCTGCCAAGGCCAAGGGCGCCCGCTACGTGATCTGCAGCGTCACCCACGCCCACGGTTTCGACATGCCGGCCAAGGGCGGCCAGCCAGCCAAGGGCTTCGCCGAGCGGCTGCAGGCCTCCGATATCGACGAGCTGGTGGTGACCGACACTCACCCGCGCTTCGTGGAGCGCGTGCAGGCGGATCCCCACCTGGCCGCCAAGACCACCGTGCTCTCGCTCACCTCGCTCTTCGGCTTGACCATCCAACGCATCCGCCGCGGCCACACCATCAAGGAGATGATGGGCAAGCTGACGGACCACTCCCGGCTCTACCGGGTGGAGCGGCAGGCCACGGCGCGCCCGCTGCCCAAACCGAAGCGAATGTAAGAGCTTGTTTCGGAGTTCAAGGCCTCGCGGAGCCGCGACGATAGGGCTTCTGAATGCCCCCACGCCTCTGCGGAGCACCCATGCTTTCCGTCGCCATCGAGAAGGAGGAACTGGACGCTCACCTGGCCTACTTGGCAGAGGGGATCCGCATGGCCATCATGAGGGTGGAGGGGCGTTGCATGCCGGGCAGGGTCGAGCTGTCGGCGGCTAACGGCGAGCTCTTCTTCCACCCGCAGACGGCCTGGCCCCACGAGCTGCCTGCTGGCGCCGGCGTGCTGTTGGAGTACGAGGGGCACCAGGTGGACTACAGCTTTGGCACGGTCCTGCTGGCGTCGCCCCCTGATGGGCGCTTCAAGCTGGCACTGCCGATGCGCATCAAGCGCAAGCCCGCGCGCCTGGTGCATCGCTACATGGCACGGAGGCAGCGCGTCTTTCGCTTGCGCATGCGGGGCCCCTGGACCGAGAGAGAGAGCCTGACGAGCTTCGAGCTGACAGACATCTCCACCGATGGGCTGGGCTTCATCTTCCTGCCCAGCACGACGCCCATCGAGGTGGGCCAGCAGCTCGGCGGCGAGCTGGATCTGCCGGGGGAGTGCAACCTGGAGCTGCAGCTGGTGGTGCGCAACACCCGGCCCTTGTTCCCAGGGGCAGGCGTGCGAATCGCCGGTGCGCGCTTTTTGGACATCGTGCTGTTGGACAGGCTGATCCTGGCAGCGGCGCTACGCACCTGGGCCATGGGGGAGCCAGGCAGGGAGACGGTGAGACACTGAGCGGAGGCCTCTCCGCCGCCAGGCGGCGTGACGTGTGCGCTGCGCATCAGCTACCTTGTCAGCCTCTGGCAAGGAGGCCGCCATGGCGACGCGCATCTACCACTTCACGGGAACAGGCAACTCCCTGTGGGCCGCCCGGGCCCTGGCCGACAAGCTGGGAGACTGCACGTTGACGCCCATGGTGCGCGCCCTGCGCGAAGGGGACCTGCGGCCCGAGCAGGAGCGGGTGGGCCTGGTCTTTCCCGTCTATATGTACCGAATGCCGTACCTGGTCGCGGACTTCCTGCAGCAGCTCGAGTTGCGGGGCCCGCTGTTCGTCGTGGTCACCTGCGGCGGCGATCCCGGCGACTTCTTCGTGCGCGCGCGGCGGATTCTGCAGGACAAGGGTCTCGAACTCTCGGTGGGGCAAGCGGTACGGATGCCCTCCAACTACATCCCCTTCGGCGGCGCGCCGGACGACGGCAAGCTGGCCGAGATCTTCGCCGCCGCCGATGAACGCCTGGACGAAGTGGCTCGGATCATCGCCAGCGGCCAAGAGCGCGTGCAGCTGGAACACAGCCGCTTCCGCGCCCTGGTCCACCCCGGGCTGCTCTACCGGCTGGGCTACAAGTTCGCCCCGGTCACGGACAAGAACTTCCGCCTTGACGAGACATGCAACGGCTGCGGCCTCTGCGCGCGCATCTGTCCAGTGGAGAACATCGAGCTCAACGAAGAGCGCCCCAGCTGGAAGAACCAGTGCCAGCAGTGCATGGCCTGCCTGCAGTTCTGTCCCGTCGAGTCGATCCAGGTCAAGGAAAAGACCCGCGGAGAGCGGCGATACCGGCACCCGGACCTGCGCCCGAAGGACCTGGTGGCCCAGAAGGGGGCGCGCGAAGCGCGTAGTGGAGGCTCGCCGCTTCCACCAAGGTAGTGTTGCCCCGGCTACTGCCAGGCGGCGCCCGACATGGTAGACTCCAGAAGAATGGCAACAAATGAAATGCGTGGCAAGACATGACGCAGATGGCAGTCAAGATAGGCGCTGGCGGGAGGCTCGTCATACCAGGCGAGCTACGGCACGCCCTGGGTGTCTCGACGGGTGACACCCTGATCCTCGTCTTGGAGAGCGATGGGATCCGTCTCTTGACGCCCCGACAGGCGGTGACGCGAGCCCAGGCCCTCGTCCGGCGCTACGTCCCCGAGGGGCGTGAGCTCTCCCGAGAGCTGGTGGAGGAGCGCAGGGAGGAAGGAGATGCCCCCTGAGCTGGTGCTGGACGCGTCAGCGCTGTTGGCGCTCCTGAATGGCGAGCCTGGAGCTGACGTCGTGGCCGGGGCGCTACCCGGAGCCTGGATCTGCTCGGTCAACCTTGCAGAGGTCGTGGGCAAGCTGGCCGAGTACGGCATGCCTCGTGAGGCCATCGCGGCTGCGCTCGGCGGGCTGGGCCTGCGCGTCGCCGTCTTCGACGAGGATCTTGCGTGGCGCTGCGGGCTACTGCGCCCTGCTACACGCAAGTTGGGACTGTCGCTGGGAGACCGTGCTTGTCTCGCCCTGGCCGAGCATCTGGGTATGCCGGCCCTGACCGCAGATCGTGCCTGGCTCAAAGCAGGGCTCGGCCTGGATGTGGAACTGATCCGCTGACCTGGGATCCGGGGATGGGCTCCCCGCGGGAGTGGTAGCATCCTCCCCCATGAACGCCCGCCCCTCCTCCCGCCTGCTCCTGGCCGCCCTGCTCTCCGGCGCGGCCACCCTGGTCTACGAGCTGGTGCTGCTGCGGGCCCTGACCCTGACCCTGGGCGCCACCTACCCCGCCATGGGCACGGTGTTGGCCGTGTTCATGTGCGGCCTGGGCCTGGGGGCCTGGCTGGGCGGTCGGGTGGCCGATGGCGGCTCCCCGGTGCGCGCCTACGTCGTCATCGAGCTGGGGGTGGCGGCTTCTTCGGCGCTGTTCCACTTCCTGCCCGAGCTGCTGGGCAGCGCAGCGCTGCCCGGGCTCGGCCCCTTGCCCGGGCGTGCCCTGCTGGCCGGGCTGGCCCTGCTGCCCTGCACGGCCGCCATGGGCGCCACCTTTCCCCTGCTGGCGCGCGCCCTGCACCGGGGCGGGGTCCACGCCGGGCATATCCCGCGGCTCTACGCCGCCAACACGCTGGGCGCCTTCGCGGGCTGCTTCCTGGGGGGGCTGGTCCTGCCATTCGCCCTGGGACTGCAGGGCAGCCTGCTGGCGGGGGCGGCGCTCAACCTGGGCGCGGCGGCCCTGGCCTGGCGAGCCGCGGAACCTCCTCCCAGCCAGCCGGAGCCCGCGTCGCGCCCCGCCCCCTTCCTGCTGGCGCTCTCGGCGGGGAGCGGCTTCCTGGCCCTGGCCTGCGAGCTGCTCTGGACGCGCTCCATGCTGCAGCTGGACCGCTACGCCTACTCGGGCTGGTTGGCTGGCCCCGAAGACCTGGTGACCCTGGTGCTGAGCCTGCTCTTGCTGGGCAACGCCGTGGGAGCGGCCTGGTCGATGCGCTACCGGGACCGTCCGCTGCGGGACAGCGCGCGGCTCTTGACCTGGACCCTGGCCGGCGTGGGGGTCTCGTCCCTGCTCTGCCTGGAGTGGTTCGCCGTGGCGGGCCTGGGGCTGCACCGGGCCGACTGGCTGGCCTGGCCTCCCTGGACCGGGCCCGTGCGCCTGCTGCCCGTGCTGCCTCCGGCCCTGCTGCTGGGGGTCAGCTTTCCCCTGGTGGCGCGGCTCTACGGGGGAGGCGCCCGTGGCCATGGCGCCCGCATCGGCCTGGTGTGGCTGGTCAACGCGGCGGGAGCCGTGCTGGGCTCCGTGGGGGCGGGCGTGGTGCTGCTGCCCACTCTGGGCTGCGGCTGGGCCCTGGTGCTCTGCTCGGGTGTAGCCCTGGCCCTGGCGGCCCTGGCCGCGTGGCAGGCGGGCCGCGGCGCGCTGCTACCCGTCGGCCTGGGCGCCCTGGCGCTGGGCCTGGTGGCCGCGCTGGTCCCCCTGGGCCCGGGCCAGTGGTACGCCATGCGCTTCGGCTCGGATGCGGTGCTGGCGGCCTGGGAGAGCTGGGACGCGACCACAGTGGTGGTGCGCAACGAGCAGGGCCTGCTGATGGGCACCAACGGCCGCATCCTGCACCACCGCGAGGCTCTGGATCGGGCGCACCGCATCCACGAGCTGGCCCGATCGCGGGGCAGGGTGTTGGTGGTGGGCCTGGGCACGGGCGTCTGGCCAACCTCCTTGCTGACTGGCGATGCGGTGGAGCGCATGGTGATCGTGGAGATCGATCCCTGGCAGTTCCGCGCCGCGCCCTGGTTCGGCGCCGAGGACGAGCTGGCCGATGCGCGGGTCGAAGCCGTGGTCGACGATGCGCTGCACTACATCGACGGCACCGCGGAGCGCTTCGACCTGGTCCTGGTGGACGCCTGGGGTCCTGAGGCCAGCCCGGGCATCTATAGCGCCGAGTTCCACGCCCGCGCCCTGGCCCACCTGAGCGAGGAGGGGCTGGTCTACGCAAAGCTCAGCCAGCTCACGGCCGACTCGTTGCCGCCGGTGCAGGACGCCGTGCGCTGCACCTACCCTTTTGCCTACGCGGTCCGCGGCAGGGGACAGGGCGCGCCCTTCGCGCTCCTGGGCGGCCGCCAGCCCCTGCTCCGCGATCCATCCCTGACGCGCCTGCCACCGGCTGACGAGGGCTGCGATCCCCTGACCCACTGGTGGCCGCGCCGCCTGCGCGTGCGCCTGCCGCCGCGGCGCTGATCTGCTGCGCTAGAGAGAATCGCGGCGCGCTCGCCACAGCTCGATGATACGCGGCTCCTCGGGCTCCCCGTCCATGTAGGGGGCGTCCGCCATGTGGCCGATGCGTGCGGCTGCCCGCACCAGCAGCTTGCCGTTGTCCGGGTAGTAGCAGACCTCGTGCGGGTCGTGGGGACCGATGGCCAGGTAGAGCAGATCCTCGTCGAAGGGATTGGCGATCTGGTGGGCCGTGCGGGTGCCGGCGGGACACGAGACGCAATCGCCCGGCCCGATCTCGTGCAGCTGCTCGCCGTAGCGCAGCACGCCGCGCCCCGACAGCACGTAGAAGACCTCGTCTTCGCGGGCGTGCCAGTGGAAGGGGCAGGTGGTGTGGCCGGGCTTCAGCTGCATGCGCACCACGCCCAGGGTGCCGCCCCGCGGCCGCATGGACGGCGTGAGCACCTTCCACGCGCCTCCCCAGGGGCCCTCGGTCATCACCTCTTCCGGGGCCGTATCCACATTTGCGATGGGGGATCTGTCTTCCTCGCTCATGACGTCTCGCTCCTGTCCCGCCTCAGAGATGCTGGTCGAAGAAATCCAGGATCTCATCGAACTCCTTCTCGTAGCCGTAGTCCACCTCCAGCACGGGCAGGGGAACCTCGGAGAAGTCGTTGATGGCCGGGTGGTGGGGGTAGAGGGCCGGAATGGTCTCGTCCACCAGCTGGTTGCCGATGATGTTGTAGTAGTCGGTGACCAGGTCCGAGACGTAGGCCGCGATGGGCGGATCTTGTCGGATGCCCAGGTTCCAGGCGCAGGAGCTGCCGGAGTGGCCGATGATGCCGATGCGGTCCTGATCCACGTCGGCACGCCAGCGCAGGTACTTGAGGGCCAGCAGGGACTCGTACAGGCGGATGGACTCGAAGGAGAAGCCTGCCAGCAAGAGCTCGCGGGTGACCAGGTCTTCGTACTCGTCCGCACCGCTGACGCGGAAAGTGACGCCCAGCACGGCGTAGCCATAGAGGGGGTACTCGCGGCCGAACATGAAGTCCAGGGTGGACTCGGCGCGCTGGCTGTGGCCGGCCAGGGGCATGATGGCCGGCGCGGCCTCGTCCTTCTCCAGGTAGGGCAGCAGCAGCACGGCGTAGAAGGTCCCGATCCAGGGATCCTCCAGCAGCATGTGCTGCTCGATGTAGTTGGCCAGCTCGTAGCGCCGCACCACGGTGACCTGCAGCAGGCGCTCGTCCAGGCCCTCGAGCAGGAAATCCATGTTCAGCGCCTCACCCACCAGGGCCGCCACCTCTTCGTGGCTCATGGACTCCTCGTGCACCTGCACTTCGTCGGCGGCAATGGCCGCCAGCTGGATCTCGAGATCCTTCTCGCTGATGGGGCGCCACCAGTGCTCGGCCAGGTCGATGAAGGCCAGGTAGTCCTCCACGCAGTCGCGGTAGTCCTCGGGGCAGTCCCAGGCCAGGCCGATGTCCTCGCTCTCCTCCACGTTCAGCCAGGGCTCGGGCTCGCCGCTGTCGCCGGTGTCGACCGGCGGGTCTTCGCCGCTGTCGTCCGTGTCTTGGGGGGGATCCTCGGGCTCAGCGCTGTCGCCCGTGTCTTGCGGGGAATCCTCCGGCGCGCCGCTGTCGAGGGGCGCTGGCTCGCTGCGTTCCTGCTCGCAACCGCAGCCCGCCAGCGGAGTCAGCAGGCAGGCGGCGAGCAGGAGGGAGCGCATAGGGCCAGCCTAGCACGTCCGGGTCCAGCGCGATCCGCTGGGCCGCTCAGGGATAGCTGCTGGGCAGAATGGCCTGGATGTCCGCGTCGGTCACCGTCTCGCCGACCGAGACCAGCTCCGCTCCCGGAGCCAGCAAGATGCGGCTGGGGTGATTGCTGACGTAGGTGTCGCGCGTGGCCCAGCCCGGATCCGCCACCACTGGCACCGTCAGGCCGTAGTAGCTGGCCAGGTCCGACAGGTCGGCGCTGTCAGGGGTGTCGTGCGAGGAGTTCTCGGCCCAGGTGGAGATGGCGATGAAGCCGTAGGACGCGTACTTCTGGTAAATGGCCTCCAGACCGGAGGCTTCCGCTTGGCAGCCTGGTCACCAGAAGGCGCCGAAGGTCACCAGCACCGCCTTGTCGCAGAAGTCGTGCAGATGAACGGTCTCGCCGTACTGGTCCATCAGGGCGAAGTCCGGTGCGATATCGCCCACCGAGGTCCCGGTGGAGGTGATGCTGTCGCGGCAGGCGTCGATCTGCCAGCCGCCGGTGTAGGGGTGGTCCGCCGCGTCGGCGGGATCGGTGTGGGACTCCGTCTCCTGAAGGTCGTCCCAGCCGTCGCCATCCGTGTCGGCCTGCAGAGGATCCGAGCCGTGGTCGTTCACCTCTTCGCCGTCGCTCAGGCCGTCGTCGTCGCTGTCGCTGTCGGCCGGGTCGGTGCCCAGGGCCTTCTCCTCGATGTCGGTGAGGCCGTCGCCGTCCGTGTCGGCGTCGGTATCCGCGTCGGTATCGGCATCCGCGTCTGCGTCCGTGTCCGCGTCGGCGTCGGTGTCTGCGTCGGTGTCTGCGTCGGTGTCCGCGTCGGTGTCGGTGTCCGCGTCGGTGTCCGCGTCCGCTTCGGGGGCGGCGCTGTCGTTGGGGTCGGGATCCCCGCAGGCGGCCAGTGTCGCCAGCAGGAGCAGGGTGGTCGTTCTCATGGGCTCTCTCCAGTAGGGGGGCGCATAATAGGCTTCACGCACGTGCCGGCGAAGACGAGCCTGCAGTGCGGCGCAGTTTTGGTTCTGCGATCCGGACTACAGGGAGGCCTGGGACGCGGGGGTGCGGTTATGGCTTGAAGCGCGCTTCGTGGAGGCCGCCCATGTCGACTCCCTTCCGCACCCTGGGCCTGCTATCGCTCCTGGCCTGCAATCCTCCGCTGCGGGGCGGCAACTACCAGTTCACCGTGGTGGAGGTGCTGGAGGACAGCTGCGGCTTCGACGAGGTCTGGGACTACCAGTGGACCGACGACGGATCCGTGTGGTGGGAAGACGACCAGACCCTGGTGGTGATGACCGACTTCGTGGGCGAGTGGCACTGGCAGTACGACGGCCGGCAGCTCAGCTCCGACCTCACCCTGAGCGAAGCCATCGACGACAGCTGCCAGCTGGTGCTCTACGACGACTACCTGGGCGAGATCACCAGCGCTAACAGCCTCGCCTTCACCGAGACCGCCGATGTGCAGCTGGAGGGCAGCTGCATCGCCTACAACGCGGACGGGACCTTCCCCTGCAGCCTCGTGGTGGGCTGGGAGGGGGATCGCATCGGCGACTCGCTGGAATGAGCGGGGGCGCGCCATGACCATCGCCTACGAGTACCGGCCCGGCTCGCTCTACCTCAACCTCACCAACCGCTGCAGCAACGACTGCGTCTTCTGCGTGCGGCAGCGCCCTGGCTTCAGCCTGGGGGGCTACTCCATGCGCCTGGCGTCGGAGCCCGAGGCCGACAAGGTCCTGGCGGCCGTGGAGGCGGCCCGGCCCCGCCGCGGAGAGCGCTTCCGCGAGGTGGTCTTCTGCGGCTTCGGCGAGCCCGGCTATCGCCTGGATACGCTGACCCAGGTGGGCCGCGCGCTGCGGGCCCGCGGCCTGCGCGTGCGACTCAACACCAACGGCCAGGCCGCGCTGATCACCGGCCGCGATCCCCTGCCGCAGCTCGAGACCGCCCTGGACAGCGTCAACATCTCGCTCAATGCGCCGGATGCGACCAGCTACGAGGAGCTCTGCCAGCCCAGCTTCGGCGCCGCAGCCTGGCCGGCCGTGCTGGACTTCGCCCGCCGCTGCGCGGACAGCCGGCTCGCCGTGACCTTGAGCGCGGTGGGCTTCGTGCTGGACGACGAGCAGGTCCAGCGCTGCCGCGCCCTGGCTCGCGAGCTGGGAGGGGGGTTCAGGGAGCGCTAGCGCCCCACCCCACCCGGCAACGAACCCCGATCCCTGCCGCGCCCGCCCCTGCCGAGGCGCTTCTCGTACTCCGGCCCGTAGATGCCGGCCTGCTCGTCGTACTCGGATTTCCAGATCCCGGGGATGTCCTCGGCGTGAACGAACTGCACCAGCCCCTGGTCGCGGTAGGCCAGCAGCTGGGCGAAGACCCGCTGCTCGAGCTGGGCGATGTAGCCAGGGGTGGAGAGGGCATGGGAGTTGGTATCGAAGGTCGCCACGTACATGCCGGACAGGCTGCCATCCTGCAGCTTGGACAGCAGCTCGCCCAGCATGCTGACGGGCCAGTTGCCGACGGCGACGAGCTTGCCCTCCGGATCGTGGCTGTGGAAATCGCTCTCGGAGGCCGGGCGCCACACGCCCGAGTACTTGGGTTCCTGCTGGTGACCGAAGGTGCTACCCCCCATCAGGACCTCGGCCTTGAAGCTGGCTTGGCCGCCGTACTTCTTGCCTGCGATGCCATCGGCGAAGCGCGGCCAACGCGAGTAGGCCTGGCTGCTGGCGTCCCAGATGTGACCGCCCACCACCGGAGAGGGCTCCACGCCGGTCTGACGCACCAGGTGAGCCACGTCGGCGTAGTTGTAGCCGTCGCGCTCGTGGGAGTGCAGGCCGATGGCGGCGCCGTGCTGGCTCAGGTGCTCGATCACGTTGTCGCCCCCGGTCTCGGCCAGGAGCGTGGGGTCCTGACCCAGCACCTCGTGCTCGATCACGCCCTGCAGGAAGTTCCAGTCGTGCTGCCACTCCCAGAGGACGCGGTTCTGCTCGAGGTAGGCGGCGTACTCCAGCACGCCGGCGCGGTAGGACTGGTAGGCGGCCTTGTCGGCCGCGTAGTCCGCCGAGCCTGGGAACTGGGGGTCCTTGTTGCGCACCGTGACCATCACGTAGACCCTGGGCGTGGCCTCAGCCCAGCCCGGCAGGCAGGCCAGCAGACAGAGGGCCGCCAGCGCCGTCAGAAAGCTCAGCCTGGCCAAACGCCCGCGCGCGGGAGTCGTATCGCGCATGGGTTTCCTCGGGAAGAGGGGGATCACGATCCTAACACCCGAAGCTACCCGCCTATCCCCACACGGCTATTGCTCGAGCCACTCCACCCAGCGCGGCCCGTTCAGGCCGTAGAGGTCATCGACCACCTCGTTGGTGACCGTGTCGATGACGGTGATGCTCTTGCCCAGCACGTTGGTGACGTACAGGTAGCGGCCGTCGGGGCGAGGGATGATGCCCACCGAGCCCAGCGCCGTCTCGATCTCGCTCTCCACTTCCATCTCCTTGATGTTCACGTAGGAGACGACCGAGTCGTGGAAGCTGGTGACGTAGGCGTGCTCCCCGTCGGGGTCGAAGTGGATGAAGTTGGGCAGGTCCGCCATCTCGACAGTCTCGCGCTCAGGGGAGTCGTCCTCCAGGTCGTCCACGTCGTAGCGCAGCAGCGCGTCGTCGCCCTCGCTGACCACCCACAGGTACTTGCCCGCCGGGCCCACCTCGGCCCAGTAGCCCCCGTCGACGTTGTTCAGCTGGTTCACATCCTCGAACTCGTCGCCGTTGGTGTCGAGGATGCTCAGCCAGGGGCTCTTGTGGTGGGGCACGTAGAGCCAGCCGCGCTCGTCACGCGTCAGGGTGACCGGCACCGCGCCCGTCTCTTCGTAGTCCAGCTCCGTGATGGCCTGCATGTCGACCTGCCCGCCGGACAGGTTGCGGTCCATGTGCAGCACGCCGCCATCGTCCATCTCAGGCGTCCAGAAGGTCTCACCGGTCTCGTCGAAGACGATCCAGTAGATCTGGTTGGCGATGTCCACCCAGTCCAGCACCTGGCGCGTGGCAGGGTCGATCTCCCAGATCACGCCGTAGTAGCTGGAGGTCACCCAGAGGCTGTCGCCCTCGGGGGAGTGGAGCACGTGCATGGGCATGCCGCGGCCTTCGGTGGCCCCGGACTCGCCGTCTATTCCGGCTTCCTCGGGCGTCAGCGTCAGGTCGAGGCGCGCGTCGATCTGGCCGGTGGACGTGTCCAGAAAGGCCAGCGTGCCGCCGATCATCTCGGTGACGGCCATCACAGGCGCGGGGGTGATCTTCACCACCTCGCTCTCGATGCTGTCCGCCTTGCATTCGCTGTAGTAGCCCAGCACCTCGACGCTCACCTGGTCGCCCACGGCCAAGCCGACCTCTTGACCGTCCAGGGCGCACTCCCCCTCGGCCAGCTCCTCGTCGTCCCGATACCAGCGACACTGCAGGTCGGCTCGCGCGCCCTCGCGGATCTCCACCTCGGGGACCAGGTAGCTGTCCGGATACAGGGGGCCGGACAGCTGCACCGACACCAGCAGACCCTTGTCGCGGCAGCAGCCGCTGAGGAGCGTGGCCAGGGCGATGGGAAGCATCTTTCTCACGGCGACCTCGGTGGGTTCCTTGCCAGCAGCGCAATAACGGCTCCCAGTGCATGCGGCATCATGCGCCACGGCGCCGGTGATGACCGTGGCCGGACAGCCAACTGGCCATTGCCGACCCCCTGGCCGCGGGGCTACGATAGCGACCTCCCCCACCGCGGACCGGCCGATGACAAGCTCAGCCAGCATCTCTCTGCCCTTTCTTGCGCTCCTGCTCATCCCCGCATGCCAGGACCCCGGCGACGACACGGGTTGGACGCCGGATGAACGCAGCTGCCAGCTGGAGGGAGGCGTGTCCATGATCTCCCTGAGCGCTGGGAGCTTCACCATGGGCAGCCCGGTGGAAGAGGGCACCGCCATCGAGGACGAGGAGCAGCACGAGGTGATCCTCACCACGCCTTTCGCGATCGGAAAGTACGAGGTCATGCAGGAGCAGTACCAGACCTGCCTGAAGCACAACCCCAGCGAGTTCTCCAGCAGCTACCAGGCGCCTGTGGAGAGCCTGACCTGGCACCACGCCGCCGCCTTCGCCAATGCGCTGTCCCGCGGCGAGGGCCTGACGCCCTGCTATGACTGCCTGGACCGAGAGGGCGAGGGCCTCTGCGAGACCTCCGTGCAACCTTATCTCTGCGAGGGGTACCGCCTGCCCACCGAGGCCGAGTGGGAGTACGCGGCCCGGGCCGGCACGACCACGGCCTTCGCTACCGGCGGTGACATGGACGATAGCGAGGAGTACGAGTGCCACGGCAACTGGTACCTGGACAACGACTCCTCGCTGGGCCAGTTCGCCTGGTACTGCAACAACAACTCCAGCACCACGCACGCGGCGGGTGAGCTCGATGAAAACGCGTGGGGCATGCACGACGTCAGCGGCAACGTATGGGAATGGTGCCACGACGGATACCAGGCCTACGACGGCGACGTCACCGATCCGCTGGGCCCGGAGTCCGATCCGCGCGTCATCCGCGGCGGCGCCTTCGACGACGCCCCGGTGAATGTGCGCAGCGCCACCCGCGGCGCCCAGGATGCCGACCACACACGCGCCACGTTGGGCTTCCGCCTGGCTCGGAGCGTCTTCGACAACTGAGGCCCGTGGCTCAGCGCGTCATATAGACCGCGGCGTCCACGCTCAGAGTGCCCACTCCCTCTGTCCACAGGCAGGCGTAGGCCCCCTGCGGATCCCCGACCTCGAAGGTCAGGATGGTGGACTGGTACTGGGGGACCGGGGTGGGATCTCCCTCGCGGTAGAAGTCCGAGGGAAAGAGATCCTGCTCGGCCATGAGCGAGCCTCCCTCGTAGTAGCTCAGGGTCGCCACCAGGATCTTCTCGGCCACCAGCTCCAGGCGCTCGGCCGCCACCGCCATCAGCAGTCGCACCTCCTGGCCGGGCACCAGGCTGGAAGGGATCTCGTCGCACCAGACAACGCCCGGGCCGTCTTTGATGGAGGAGGTGCGCCCTGCGGCGGCGGAGAAGGCGTCCATCCTCTTGTCGTCGTCGTAGGTGACGACGTACCCCAGCTCGCAGAGGGACTCCAGGTCCCCCTGGCAGCCGTCTTCGCCTTCGATCCATTCGGCGTTCCAGCCCTTGAGGAACTCCACCGCCGCGTAGGCCACGTAGCCGGCCGGCGGCAAGGGGTTGGGGGTCTGGGTGTGGAAGTTGGTGCCGGGGTAGGGGTGGCTCAGGTCGTGGAAGCCGTAGCGCACGCCGTCCGCCGGGTAGTGCTCATCCATGGCCACTTCCAACACCTCGATATGCTCCGCGTCGCAGAGCGCGTCCTGGCTGTTCCAGTAGTTGTAGATGGGCGTGCGCAGCAGGCCCTGGGAGACGAGGGTCTCGCCCGAGGCGCCCGCGTAGTTGTCCCAGTACTGAGTGGCTTGGCCCTTGTCGTCGTAGGGCGGACCGCCGAAGAGGTGCTCGCAGATCTCGTCGTCGGTGCCGAAGTGGTTGATGCTGTGGTACTCGAACATGGACGAGGGACCGGAGTCGCTGATCATGGCCGTGAAGGGGTGGGGTTGGTAGCGCGAAGCCGCGATCATGGTGGCCGTGGCGCCCATGGAGGTGCCCCAGCCGTAGAGGTTGCCCGAGAACTCGAAGCCGGCGCCGCCCGCGAACACGAAATCGAACACGCGGCTGGCGTGGTAGTAGCCGAGGTGGTGCTCGGGATCGACGGGATCGTCCGGACCCTGTCCCGCCCAGGCGTCGCACCAGTCGTTGCGAGGCACCAGGATGGCCCAGCCCTCCTGGCGGGCCAGGGCGTTGGCCACCAGGTCATCCTGCACCGCCTTGAGGGCGTTGTCCTCGACCCGGTCGGGCACGCAGGAGTAGGGGATGTCCTGCGACTTGTCCACGACCTTGGCGTCATCGCCCATGGCGCCGCCGTGGAACCACACCAGCACGTCGCGCGGTTCGTCTTCGACATTCTCAGGCCGCATCAAGTAGAAGGTGGGCGAGGCGCCGTACAGGCCCATATAGGCCTCGTCACCGTCTTCATCGAGCTGGTAGGTGTCGATGACGTAGTGGTCGTCCTCCCAGGTCTCATCGTCCCAGGTCCAGAGGATGAAGTCCCGCGGCCTGTTGGTGTCGATGTCGCTGTCCCTGCCGTCGTCGCTGTCCTCTTCCGGAGGGGGGCTGTCGCTGTCGAGGTAGGTGTCCTGGTGGCGGCAGGTGCAGGCGGAGAGCGCCAGGCTCACCAGGACCATGAGCGCGCTGGGTCTCATGGTCTCGGCTCTCGGTGAGCGGCAGGGGTCGCCGGAGCGAGGGACGGGCGCAGGGACGCTCCATCCTGGCAGTTGCCCACGGGGTTGCGGAAAGCCTGCCGCAACCCGGGGCCCATGTCCTCCACCGCGACCCAGTCGGACTCGTAGGGCGTGAGCAAGCCGCAGGCCAGGGGCGAGCTCCAGTACTGGTCGACAGGCTCGACGGACACCACCTCCTGGGAGCTGCGATCGCTGGCGAAGGCCCCGGACTTGCCGCTGGGGCCGTAGGACTCGACGTCCACGGCCACATGCCAGATGCCGGGTGGCCTGTCGCAAGACTCGAACATGTGGTTGATGGGACCCGAGTCGGTCACCAGGAAGCTGCCGTCGGACAGGCGGTCCGCGTCGCGCAGAAAGCCGAAGCCCGGATCGCTCACCGCCACGTCCATGATGTACTCGGGGCCGCCCACGTCGACGCGGAAGATGCCCAGGGATCCGCGGTGGTCGTTCTTGTCGTGGTACTTGTTGATGTCGCCCGAGGCCCCCAAGCCGTTGCCGTGGGCGTAGACGCCGTAGAGCTGACCGTCGCTGCCTTCGAACAGGTCCGTGTTGTGGGCGCCGGCCAGGCGCCCGCTGCCCGGAGGGTGCTGCCAGAGCTGCGTCCATTCCTCGCCGTCGTCGCGCCACAGGGTGACCATGCCCTCGCCGTCGGTGCCGACGCTGTTCAGGTGGGTCAGGAGCAGGTGCTGCTGGCCGTCGATCTCCACCACGTCCAGGTCGTTGGGGCCGCCCGGATCCACCCAGTCTTGATTGTTGATCTCGCCCAGCACCTCGTCCACCACGCCGCATTGCTGGTTCTTGTCCAGCGTGACCCGCAGGGCGCGGGCCGGCTGCCCCGTATCGGCCAGCCACAGGGAGACCGAGGTCTCGTCTTCCTCGATGATCTTGGCCACGTGGGCGTGGGAGAAGGTGCACTCCTGCCAGGCATCCACGCCCCCCTCACCGTCGGGATCCGGCGGTTCGCAGGTGCTGGAGCTGCAGATGTCGGGGCGATCGGCGTAGTTGGTCGAGAAGTCCAGGTTGGTGAGCAGCCACTCCACCCCGACCCCCCCCTCGGTGATGGCCATCATGGCCACGAAGGCCCCGGTATCGGGGTGTCCGCCGCCGCCATCGACGACCACCGAGACGATCAGCAACAGGCGGTCGGTGCCGGTCTCCTCGTCCAGCATGGGCTGGGCGCCAAAGGCCGTGCACGCGAAGCCTTGGCGGCAGATCTCCGGGAAGTGCTCGGTGAGGTCGACCTCCAGGATGACGTCGCCGGTGTCCATGCGCACGTAGAGGTAGCGCTGGTTGGCGCCGTCGGTGATGACCACCACGGGCGTGTCCTCGTCGATGGGGCCCGTGTCGATGGACGGCGAGCTCTCGCCCGGTCGCGAGTCGCCCTGGCTGTCCTTCGGGGAGAAGCGATCACAGCCCACCATGCCCAGCAAAAAGACGCCCAGCAACAGGCTTTTCCAGCTACAGGCTAACGCTTGGCCGGGCCCTGACTGAGGCGGATGCGACATAGGCGGATGGGCTCCTCGCTTCTGGCCGACACAGGGTAGCCCGGGTTTCGCGCCATTTCCAGCAGGATGGAGACCCGAGACGCGCGAATCGAGCTGGAGGTGTTAGCAAACGGGGTCCACGGATGATCCACCCTCCGATGTCGCCCCTCGCTCCCACACGTCCGCGCCTGCAGTACGGGGTCAGCGGCCCGCGCCAGGCGCCCCCATTGGTCTTCGTCAACGGCCTGGGAGCCCAGATGCAGACCTGGTACGCCCAGGTGCAGGGCTTCCGCCGCAGCTGGCGCACGGTCTGCTACAACCAGCGAGGGATCAGCGGCTCCGAGCTGGCGGACGAAGACGCCACCATGCGGGACTTCGCCCGTGACCTGGTGGGGCTGCTCAACCACCTGGGCATCTACCGAGCCAGCTTCGTGGGCATCTCCTTTGGCAGCCGCGTGCTGCAGGAGCTGGCCCTGGGCTGGCCGGCGCGGATCTCGGCCCTGGTGCTGGTGGGCGCATCGCCGGGCGGGCGGCGCCACGTGCGCGGAGATCCCGCCGCTGGCGCCCTGCTGCGACGGGCCCACGACCTGAGTGTCGACGAGTGGTTCGAAGGCCTGATGCCCCACCTCTTCGGCCGCGACTACCTGCAGCGCAATCGCCCTCGCCTGCGCCGCCTGGCCACCTGGTGGGCGCAGCACCCCCAGGATCCGCGCGCCCTGGCGCGCCACTGGCAGGCTTGGGAGCACTTCGACCGCTGGGAGGATCTACCCCGGCTGCGCGCGCCGACCCTGCTGCTGCACGGCAGCTGCGACAGCCTGAGTCCGCCCGCCAACGGGCGCTCGCTGGCAGCGCGCATCCCCGGCGCCCGCCTGGAGCTGATGGAGGGATTGGGGCATTCCCCCAACGTGGAGGACCCGGCGCGCTTCAACGCCCTCTTGCGGGATTTCCTCCAGCAGGTCAGATAGCGAGGCGCTTTTTTTGGGGAAAGACAG
>CAYVQL010000070.1:0-38791 GCA_964454135.1 uncultured Enterobacterales bacterium
CCACCCTCCTCCCCAGCCTCCTTCTCCATCAACTTCCCCCCTTCCTCCACCTCAATGCTGATCTCCCCCCCCAGCTCCGCATCCACCACCACCTCGGAGCCCTCGACCGGTTCCTCGAAGAGAATGATCTCCGACAAGGGCCGGCGGATCTCCTCCTGGATCAAGCGGTCCAGCGGCCGCGCCCCGAAGCGCGGATCATGCCCTCTGCGGGCCAGCTCATCGCGCGCCGCGTCGGTGAGCCGGATGTCGAGCTGCTTTTCCTCGAGCTGCTTGCCCAGCTCGCGGAGGAACTTGTCCACGATCAGCCCCATCACGTCCGGACTCAGAGGGTTGAAGGACAGCCGCGCGTCCAGGCGGTTGCGGAACTCGGGGCTGAACACCTGGCGGTAGGCGCGGTCTTCGTCGCCCATCTCCACGCCGCCGCCGAAGCCCACCCGGTTGCGGTTGATGTCCCGCGCACCCACGTTGCTGGTCATCAGCAGGATGACATGGCGGAAATCGGTCTTGCGACCGTTGGTGTCGGTCAGGGAGCCGTGGTCCATCACCTGCAGCAGCAGGTTGAAGATCTCGCCGTGGGCCTTCTCGATCTCGTCCAGCAAGAGCACCGAGTGGGGCGATTTGCGCACCGCATCGGTGAGCAGGCCCCCGCGATCGAAGCCCACGTAGCCCGGCGGCGCGCCTATCAGGCGCGAGACCGTGTGCCGCTCGGCGTACTCGCTCATGTCGAAGCGATGAAAAGCCAGGCCCAACACCTTGGCCAGCTGCACAGCCAGCTCGGTCTTGCCCACGCCGGTGGGACCGGTGAGCAGGAATGAGCCCACGGGTTTTTCCGGGTTGGCCAGGCCGGCCCGCGACATGCGGATGGCCGCCACCAGGCGCTCCACGGCGTGGTCCTGCCCGAAGAGGTTGCGCTTGATCTCGGTCTCCAGCTCCAGCAGGCGCTCGCGCTCGTCGCGCACCACCTGGCGCGGGGGCAGCTGGGCGATGCGCGACACCACGTCTTCGACCTGGGGCACGTCGATCTCGGCCCCGGCTCGCCCGTCCAGGCGCGCGCCTGCGCCGGTCTCGTCCAGCAGATCGATGGCCGTGTCGGGCAGGCGCCGGTCGCGGATATAGCGGCCGGCCAGCTCCACCGCGGAGCGCAGGGCGCTGTCGGTGTAGCTGACCTCGTGGAAATCCTCGTAATGACTCTTGAGACCCTCGAGGATGGCGATGGAGTCTTCCTGCGAGGGCTCCTCGATCACCACGCGCTGGAAGCGCCTCATCAGGGCCGGATCGCGCTCCACGTGCTTGCGGAACTCGCCGTGGGCCGTGGCCCCGATGCAGCGCAGTTTGCCACCGGCCAGGGCCGGCTTGAGCAGGTTCGAGGCGTCCATGGAGCCGCCGCTCACCGAGCCGGCGCCCACGATGGTGTGGAACTCGTCGATGAAGAGGATGGCCTGGGAGTCGTCCTGCAGCGCGCCCATCACGGCCTTCATGCGGGCCTCGAAGTCGCCGCGATAGCGCGTGCCCGCCAGCAGCGCGCCCAGATCCAGGGCGTAGATCACGGACCCGGCCACCAGCTCGGGCACATCGCCTTCGTGGATCTTGCGGGCCAGGCCCTCCACCAGGGCCGTCTTGCCCACGCCGGCTTCGCCCAGCAGCAGCGGGTTGTTCTTGCGCCGCCGCGCCAGCACCTCCATCACGCGCCGCAGCTCGGTCTCGCGCCCCACCAGGGGATCGATGTCGCCGCTCTCGGCGCGGGCGTTCAGGTTCACGGTGTAGGCCTCGAGGGGGTCTTCGGCCACGCCACCGCCCTCGTCCTCGCTGCCCGCGGGCTGGGCGCTGCCGCCGGTGGGCGAGCTGACGCCCTTCTTGCCCTGCCGGTGGTCGGGCCGACCGTCATCGCCGGCGCCATCGGCCAGGCTGGTGACCACGGACAGGCGTGAGACCCCCTGGGACTCGAGGAAGTACGAGGCCCAGTTGTCGGACTCGGAGTACATCGCCACCACGATGTCGTAGCCGAAGACCATCTTCTTGCCCGCACCTTCGGCGTGGGCGGCGGCGCGGGCGACCACTCGGCGGAAGGCCTCGGTCAGCTCGGGCGCCACCTTGCTGCCCTCGGGCAGGGCGTCCACCTCTTCGTCGAGGAAGGCGTCGAGCTGCCGCCGCAGCTTGTCCGCATCGGCGCCGCTGCGCCGCAACACGCGCAGGGTCCCGTCGTCGTCCAGCAGCGCCCGCATCAGGTGCTCGAGACCGGCGAACTCGTGTCGACGGCGCGCCGCATCGGCCATGGCCTGGTTGACGGCCCACTGCAGGCTGGGGCTGAGCTTCATGGGTCTCCCTACTCCGGCTGCATGCTGCAACGCAGGGGCATGCCGTTCTCTCTGGCGCTGCGATGCGCTCTCTTGATCCTGCTCTCTGCGACCTCGCGCGTGTACACGCCTGCGACGCCGATGCCCTGGTGGTGCACCTCGAGCATGATGCGCACCGCCTCGGTGCGGTCCTTGCGAAAGATGGACTCCAGCACGTGCACGACGAAGTCCATGGTGGTGTAGTCGTCGTTGTGCAGCAGCACCTGAAAGCGTCGCGGACGCGCGACGCGCGTGCGCTCCTTGACGTCCACGCCTTCCTGGCGCCCGGTCTTCTTTCGGTCGTCGGGCATGGGGCTATTGTAATCACCCAGCGGGGATCGTCAGCGCCTAGTCCGCGAAGCCCTCGTCCCCGTACTCGTCGTAGCCATCGTCCTCGTAGGGCGCCTCGCGCAGATCCACGTCGTCGTACTGCTCCTCGCCGTTGTCCAGCTCTTCATCGAAGGGTTCGGCGTCGTCGTAGAACTCGTCATCGAGGGCCTCGCCCGGGCCCAGCTCGTCCAGCTCATCGGCCTCGTCCGTCGGCCTGCGTCGGCTGGCGCTCTCCCCATCGTCGCGCCGCTTGCGGGCCTCATCCCGGCGGCTCTTCAGGCGCTCCCGTCGCTCCCGGATGCGCTCCTCGCGCAGGCGCCGGCGCTCTTCGATGTCACCCGAGGTCTCATCGTCATCTGGCATCATCCCGGGACGTCGCTCGGAAACCCCGGATCTCCGGGCGGAGCCGCGCCTGGGGGAGTTGGGGCGGAAGTTGGGGTGCAGCAGCGTACCCGTCAGCTGGAAGTGGTACTTGCCATCCTCGTCACGAGCGTCCCGCGGGCCGGGAAGCGCACCTATCAGCTTGTCCAGGTTCTCCTCGAGGGTGAACTCCACCCCCAGGCGCAGCCGCGAGCTCGAGAAGTTCTTCTTGAGCGTGATCTCGCCATCCAGGCTGGCGTCGAGCAGGTCGCCCGTGAAGACTCCCTTGGTGAGCTTGGCCTTGCCCTTGTCGATCTTGAAGGCCAGCTCGGCCTTGGAGAAGGCAGATTCCTCACCTTCTTCCAGAAGTTCGAACCCCATGGCCTTGCCGCTGTGCAGGACGAGATCCTCCACGGCCAGCTTCAGCTTGCCGCTGGTCTTGGAGAGATCCGTCTTCTCCAGCTTCAGGTCCGCCTCGCCCTCGAGCTTGCCGCCCAGGTCCAGGCTGACGACCTCCCCCTCGAAGGGGATGCGCCGCAGGTCGATGCCCTCCAGCAGCGCCTGCACCTGCAGCTCCTCGCCGGCCAGAGCCACATGCCCGTCCAACTGCCCTCCGTAGAGCTCGGCGACGCAGCCGATGTCCGCCGTCCCGCTCAGCAGCGGGATCAAGCGCAGCCGCGCGCCCAAGCCGCTGGCCGAGAAGACGCGCTCCGCCGTGGCCGTGGGCTCGTCCTCGTCTCCGGAACGCTTGCGGGGGGGCTTTTCGATGCGCAGCAGGTTCACGTCTTCCAGGTACAGGCCCGTGGCCCTCCAGAGCGAAGCCCCGCTGGCCTCCAGGCCGTAGGCTCCGTCCGAGCGCTGATCCAGCTCCCAGCGCAGGCGCTCCAGGGCCGCGTCCGAGGGGAAGGCCAGGTGCAGTCCCGCCACAAAGACCGCCAGACCCCAGAGCAGGCCCCCCGCGACAACCGCCAGGTTGCGGATCATTCGCCAGCCTCCTGCTGCTCTTCCAGCAGCTTGAACGAGGATATGTCGAAGGTCACGTTGAGCATCTTGGCTCCGGAGACCTTGATGGTCTTGGCCGTCATGGAGCGGATCAGCAAGGGGTAGCCGGAGGTCTCCACCTCGTAGAGGAAGCTCACCAGCTGCTCGAGGTCTATGGGCCGCAGCTGCGCGGTGAACTGCTTCTCTTCCATGGACTCCATGGTGGTGGTGGAGCGCTCCTTCACCTGCTTCAGGCTGTCTCGGATCTGGACCTTGTCGGCGGTCTTCTCCAGGAAGGTGGACAGGGTGGTGCCCTGGTGGGCCTGCAGCTTCTGCTGCACCTGCTCCAGCTCGACGCTGCCCTCCTCGTAGGAGATCTGCAGCTCCTTCACCATGGCCAGTTGGCCACGATGGGTGCGCAGCGTCTCCTCCAGACCCGACAGACGGCTCTTCATGCCCATGGTGCCCAGCACCAGCACCACCAGGGTGAAGAAGATCGCCAGGCCGTAGACCAGGCCGCGATCGCGGGGGGTCATGCCCTCCAGGATGCCGCTGATCCGATTGCGGAGCGGATCGAACACGCCCAGGATTCGTTGTCCGGCGTCCATCTCAGCCCTCCGCCTGCTCTTCTTCGCCCGTCTCGAGCGGGATGGTCAGGTTGAACTCCACCTTGTCCCCTTTCTTCTTCTCGTCGCCCTTGGCCGCGCCCTTGAAGCGGGCGGCGTTCTGCAGGCTGGCCTCGATCTTGGCGGCCTGCTCGTAGCCATCGGTGCTGGCCTTGACGCTGATGGCCGTCTCGGACAGGGTCATCTCCTTGACGTCGATCTTGGCCTCCTCGGGCGGGGGCATGGCCTCGGAGAACTCCCTGAGCAGGGTGAGCGTGGGCGGCTCCCCGCGGATGGCGGCCCGCAGCGCTTCCACCTTCTGGGTGGTGCTCAAGGTGCCTATCTGCATGGCCATCACGGCGTCGGTGGCGCTCTCGAGCTGGGAAGCGGGGGTCTCGGGGAAGGTGGCGCCCACCACCGCGGCGATGCTGTCCTCCATCTCCTCGATCTCAGCCGAGAGCTGCCTGTGGTTCATGAAGAAGACCACGGCGCCCGCGATGACGAAGAAGATCGCGGCCGCAGCGCCGTAGGAGGCCAGGCTGCGCAGGATCTCCAGGCTGCCGTGGTGAGCGAACTCCCCCTGTCGCAGCTCCAGCGGACTGCCGCGCAGGCTGCCAGCCGCGCGCTGGCCCAGAGCGTCGCAGAGCGCGTAGCCCTGCTGGCCCTCCATGACCGCGCTCCCCGGCGCGTCGGGCGCCGGCACCCTGCGCACCGGCACGCCCAGCTCGCGCCCCAGCAGCGAAGCCAGGCCGGAATGGGAGGAGCCGCCCCCCGTCAGCAGCACGCTGTCGATGCTCAGGCCGTGCTGGTCCTCGAAGGCTATCAGCGTGGTGCGTAGCTCGCCCACCAGCTCCAGCACGCTCTCCCTGAGCACGCGGCTCAGCACGGCCGGGTTGGGCGGCGTGCCCTTGCGGATCAGGGGCGAGTCCTGGCCGGGCGGGGGCGCGGAGGGCACGGTCTTCTCGTCATCCTCCCAGTCCACCTCCACGGGCGCGGGTCCGGAGGCGTGGCCGCGCAGTCCCAGGTCGGCGCCGTGGACGGCTCGCTCGGCCGTCAAGGGATCCAGCTCATAGAGGTGCTGCAGCCGCCAGCTCAGGGTGTGGCCTCCGAACAGGATGCTGCGCACGCCCTGGACCTGGCCATCGGCCACCAGGCTGACCAGCGTGCGGGCGTGGCCGATGTCGATCACAGCCTGTACGCCCTGGCCCGTCCAGGCAGAGTGCACGTCGGCGTCCAGGGCCATGTAGCGCGGCTCCAGGCCCAGCTGGCGCAGGCCTTCCAGCTGCTGGCCCAGCTCCTCGCTGCGCACCAGGCAAGCCAAGACCCGGCTGCGGCCGTCTCCGGCAGCCAACACGCGGTGCTCCAGCACCATGTCCTCCATGTCGAAGGGGACGTAGTTCTCCACCTCGAAGGGGATGATGCGAGTGATCTTGTTGCGGTCGTCGAAGGGCAGCTCCACAGAGCGCAGGCTGGCGCGGTCCGCGGGCCAGCCCACGGCGCAGAGGTGCACGTCCTGCAGCTCCTCCTCTTCCAGCAGGCTGCCAAGGGCTTCGAGACGCTCGGCCAGGCCGGGCAGCACGCCGCCCTCGGTGTGCACGCGGCGGGCGTGCACCTCTTTGAGGGCGTAGCGCCCGAAGCTGCCCTCCAGGACTGCCACCTTGACGGCCCAGGCGCCCAGGTCGATTCCCATTACGCGTGCCATCGTTCATCCCTGTTCATCACTAGTCCACTCGCCAGTACTTCATGGTGCCGCTCGAAGAAGAGCTGTAGTCCAGCACCGCCGTGATGGTGACCGTGGTGTCACCCACCACGCCCATGCTCGTGACGGTGAAGACGCTGCTGGAGGTGGTGATGACGTTCTTCATCTCGTCCGAGACCTCGGCGCCCTGGTTCTTCAGGTAGGAGATGAAGTCGTCCTCGGACTGGAAGGCGGCCAGCAGCGAGTACTCCGCCATCAGGTCCAGCAACTGCTCGGCGAAGGCGTCGGAGGGCTGCGGGTTGAGGTAGGCCTTCAGCAGGCCGAAGAGCACCTCGCGCTCGGCTGTGTTGATGTTGACCTTGCCCGTGCCCCAGACCGTGATGCGCTCGCCGTAGCGCTGGAAGACCTCGTCCTGCCAGCCCTCCACCAGGCGGATCTCCTCCTTGGTGTCGAAGGGCGCGTTCTTGGCCAGGTAGGGATCGTCCAGCCGGTTGTAGAGGTCGTCTTCGTAGCCGCTGCGCAGGCCGCAGCGGGTGTTGTCCGAGTCCACCCAGTCGGCCAGGTTGCCGATGATCTCCCAGCGATCGATGTCGCGATCGTAGAACCACTGGTCGTTCTCCAGGCCGCTCATGATGCCGTAGAGCGACAGGGCCGTGGTCTCTTCCTGCAGGTTGCTGGTGGAGGTGCGCGAAGAGAAGGCGTTGAGGTTGATCTTGCTCTCTTCATCCACGATGGAGGCCGTGAAGTCGCCCTCGAAGTCCAAGAAGCTCTTGTCCGAGAAGCGACTCTGCTCCCGGGACTGCTCGTGCACCTCTTCGCTGACCGTGCCGCTGGCGGTCAGGTCCCGCACCTCTTCTTCTTCCAGGTCCTCGACGTCGCTCCCGCTCACCAGCAGCATGCGCATCAGCCCGGTGCTGAGGAAGGGCACGGCCTGCCACAGGGCGTCGCCCATGTTGACGCCGAACATGGAGCCGTAGGAGGCCATGGAGCTGTTCTTGAGGGCGTAGTTGCCCGCCAGGATCAGCTTGTAGATGTTGATGCCGGTGCGGGCCAGCCAGTAGGCCTGGGCCTCTTCTTTCTGGTGGGACGCCAGCAGCAGGCGCACGCGGGCGCCGTAGTTCATCTCGGCCACCAGCACGGTCAGGATCATGATGGCGGACAGCACCACCAGCAGCGCCACGCCCGAGCGGCTGGAGCGGGAGCGCCGGGGCGCGCGCGCCCAGCTGGCCCGCGCGGCACGGCGCACCGCGGGCCGGCGCGAGCTGCGCCAGGGCGCGCGGGGCTGGAAACCCCGCGGCCGAACGAGCGCATGCCAGATCCGCCTGCCCAGGGCCATCATGACTCCTCCGAGGTGGAGCCGCCGTAGGCGAAGACGCTGCGCTGCAGCGGCTCGGCGTACTCCAGCAGGATGGTGGTGATGAAGGTGTGGTCCTTCAGCTCATCGTCGTCCATGGGATCGGGGGCGGCGATCACCAGCACCATCTTGACCGCCCGCGGAAGGCGGTTGGGCGTCTCGGTGCCCGTGGTGCTCCACTCCTCCAGCCACTCGCCGGTCTGGCCGTCCAGGAAGCGCAGATCGAAGCGTCGAACGCCGTGGGCCAGGGGCAGCACCACGCCGTCCTTGTCGGGCTCTTCATCCACCCGCGGCGCCTCGCGGTGCAAGAGCACCTTCAGGCCGTTCTGCTCCGGGTCGTCTTCGGCCCACAGCGTGACCTCGGTCTGGTCGCATTCCTGCGATCCCCGGTACAGGCGACGATGGGCCAGGGTGGTGAACCAGACCGAGTCCACGGGGTCGTCGTCCTGAGCGACGAAGACCGTGCGGTAGGTGTTGACGGCGCTGGTGTTGCTGGTCAGGTAGGCCAGCCGCAGCTCCCGCGAGAGGCGCTCCACGGCCACCCGCGCCGACTGCTGCACGCTGTCGTTTTCGGCCAGCAGGTCGCGCGAGCGCAAGGAGTTGCGCATGGTGGCGATGGTCACCGCGCCGATCATGGCCAGCAGGGAGACGGCGATCATCACCTCCAGCAGGGTGAAGCCCGCTGAGCGCGATGGGGTACGGCAGGGGCGCATCACCACTTGGCCCCCGGGATGGAGGGCGCACCGAAGTCGCCCGGGCTGGCCGGGATGGTGCCCTTGTTGCTGCTCCCGCCGCTCTTGCCGCTGCTGCCCTTGCCGGTCGAGTCCGTGCCGGTGCTGCCGGTCCCGGAGCTGGAGCCGCTGCTGGAGGTGGTGCCCCCGAAGCTGATGCCGCTGGGGTTGATCACGTGGGAGACGATCTCGACCTGGTCCAGCTCATCCTCGTTCTCGCCCCACCAGACCAGCACCCGCACCTCGCGGATGTAGTTGCCCAGCATGTCGGTGATCATGTCCGAGGAGACACCCATTTCGTCGAGACCCGGGGTCTGCTGCTGGGCGTCCTGGCTGCTGGAGACCTCGTCCGACTGCTCGCCCCAGTAGCCCTGGCCGGCCAGGTTGTCGGCCATGCCCGTCATGTCGCCGCCTTCGAGTCCGCCGAGCGTCAGCTCGATCTTGCGGATGGTGTAGGCCCACTGGAAATCCTCGTACTCGTCGGAGATGTCCAGGCCCAGGCTCAGGCCGTCTTCCGTGCCGAAGTCCGTGAAATCGCCCTCCTCCTCGATGTCCGCTTCGCCGAAGCCGTCGCTCTCCACGATCAGCTGCACCTCGACCATCTTCTCGCGGGCCAGCATGCCGGCCATCAGCAGCTTCTCGGTCTCGTTGGTCATCACCACGGCCATCACCTGGGACTGCACCAGCACCAGCAGCGAGGCGGCCAGGATGGCGACGGCGATCATCACCTCGATCAGCGTGAAGGCGCGGCGCACGGGGGTACGATGCCAGCTCATTGCGGCATCTCCGGCCCCTCTTCGGGCAGCCATTCATTCAGGTCCAGGGGATCGATCTCTTCGTCTTCCAGGTGGATGCGGCCGGTGAGGGGTTCGATGATCAGGGTCCAGCCGTCCTCGGGATCGTCGTCGGAGACGATGCGGATCACGGCGTGCTCCATCTGCCCGTTGGGGAAGATGTAGGCGTAGACGATCTGATCGTCTTCCGGATCCTCGGGGGGCTCCTCCGCGGGGTAGACGGGCTCCTCGTACTGGGGGGTCCAGATCCAGCCGAAGCGGCTGCCCCCGGGCAGCTCGACCTTGGAGTCCAGGGTGACGTCGTCCAAGCCGGCGAAGCGGCCGGTCTGGTCCATCAGCTCGGTGGCGGCGCCCTCTTCCAGCTCGCGCTCGGTGTAGCGCGAGAGGCGCTCCTGCACGTCCTGCTCCCACTCGATGCGCTCCTCGGAGCTGGAGAAGATCACGGCGTCCGGCGATCCCGCCTCGATGGCGTAGACGTGGCGGTCCAGGTTGAAGGCCAGCCGGAAGGTGACATTGCGCAGGGTGGCCTCGTCGCGCAGGTAGACGAAGCTGGTGGCCAGCTCCTGCACCGCCCCGCGCTGCTGCAGCGCCAGCAAGCCCGCCAGGGAGGGGATGCCCACGCCCATGATGAGCACCAGGATGGCTATGACCACCATGATCTCCACCAGGGTCAGGCCGGCCCTGGCTCGCCGCTTCAGCGAGCCACGGAGCGGTCCGGGGCCTGGCGGACGGTGCGGCAAGAGCTAGTCGCCCCCCTCCTCGCCGTCCAGGTTCCAGCTCTGGATGTCGGCGTCGGCGTCCTGGCCGCCCTCCTTGCCGTCCTTGCCCAGCGAGACGATCTCGTAGGGATTGCTGCCGTGGGTGCCAGGGCTGTAGTACTGGAACTCGTTGTCCCAGGCGTCGGTGGGCACCTCGCCCGGGGTGGGCATGTACTTGGCCGCCGCGGACAGGCCATCGCCGGTGCTGGGGTACTTGCCCTTGTGCTTGAGGGCGTACAGCTGCAGGGCCTGCTCCACCTGCCCGATGCGGATCCTGGTCAGATCGGCGTTGGCGTCGTCCAAGCGGCCCAGCACGGTGACGGCCAGCACGGCCATCAGGCTGACGATGATGGTGATCACCACCATGATCTCCACCAGGGTCATGCCCTTCTGGCTGCGCCAGGCGTAGTGCATGCCGCGCCGCAGGCGGCGTTCGAAGAGGGAACGGTCGTTCATGGTTCTTCTCCTGTCTCGTGCATTTTTGTTCATGAACCTGCGAACTGGGACATCTGCATCATGGGGAGCAGCAGGGCCAGGGCCGTGACGCCGATAGTGCCGCCCATCAGCACAATCAGCATGGGCTCCAGCATGGAGGTGAAGGCGGACAGCGCGCGCTCCACGGTGGTGTCGTAGGCGTTGGCCACCTTCTCGAGCATGGGCTCCAGCTCGCCCGTGCGCTCCCCGATGGCGATCATATGGCAGACCAGGGGTGGAAACTCGCCGCTCTGCCGCAGCGGCACGGCCACGGACTGGCCCTCGCGGATGTTGTTGGCGGCCTGCTCGACGGCCTTGGCCAGCACCACGTTGCCCACCACGCGCTGCACGATCTGCAGCGCCGTGAGGATGGGCACGCCCGAGGCCAGCAGGGTCGACAGGGTGCGGCAGAAGCGGCTGACGGCGATGGTGCGCAGGATCTTGCCCAGCACTGGCGCCTGCAACAGCAGGCTGTCCCAGCGCTTGCGGCCCTTTTCGGTCTTCACCCAGTGTCGGAACAGGAAGGTCCCGGCCAGGGTCAGGCCCAGCAGCAGCCACCACCAGTCGTTGAAGAGATCGCTGGCGCCCAGCAGCATGCGCGTCAGCAGGGGCAGGCCCTCGCCGAAGCTGTCGAAGAGCTTGCGCATCTTGGGGATCACCACGACGAAGATCAGGGTCAGCAGGCTGACGCCCACGCCGGCCATCAGCAGCGGGTAGATCAAGGCCGTGACCACCTTGCTGCGCAGGGCCAGCATGGCCTCGGTGTGCTGGGTGAGGCGCTCCAGCACCAGGTCCAGGGCCCCCGACTGCTCGCCAGCGGCCACCATGTTGACGTAGAGGTCGTCGAAGACCTTGGGATGGGCCTGCAGGGCCTTGGCCAGGCTGCTGCCCTCGTTGACCTTTTCCTTGACGTCGGCCAGCACCACCTTGAGGGCCGGCTTCTCCACCTGCTCCAGCAGCGCGGACAGCGCCTCCACCATGGGGATGGAGGCTCCCACCAGCGTGGATAGCTGGGAGGTCATGGTGGCCACGTCCGAGGCGGTGACGAACTCGAAGGTCCGCGACAGGTCCACCTCGATGGACATGCCCTTGCCGCCGCGCTTGCCGCCCTTGGCCTTGGCCGCGCCGCTGCGCTGCGCGCGCACCTCTGTGGGGAAGGTGCCCTGCTTGCGCAGCCGGGATCGAGCCGAGCGGGGGTTGTCGGCATCGATGATGCCGCTGACCTCCTTGCCCTTGGCGTCGATGCCCTTGTACTCGAAGACCGGCATGGGCAGCCCCTCAGTCCAGCTCGATCACTTCCTCCTGGGTGACGCGAACCACCTCGTCCAACGAGGTCACGCCCTCCAGGACCTTGCGCAGCCCGTCGTCTCGCAGGGTGCGCATTCCCTTGGCGATGGCCCCCTGCTTGATCTGCCCGGCGTTGGCATTGGCCGTCACCAGCACCCGCATCTCGTCGTCCACGTCCAGCAGCTCGTAGATGCCCGTACGGCCGGCATAGCCGGTGTCCAAGCATTCCTTGCAGCCCTTGGCGCGGTAGATGGTACGCCCCGAGCTGATGGCGCTGGAGAGCAGCAACGCGCCCTGCTCCCGCAGGCCCAGGTTGCGCATCTCGATAGCGCTGGGCCGGTGGGCCTGCTTGCAGTGGGGACAGAGCTGGCGCACCAGGCGCTGGGCCAGCACCGCCACCAGGGAGCTGGAGACCAAGAAGGGCTCCACCCCCATGTCCACCAGCCGCGAAAACGCCGTGGGCGCGTCGTTGGTGTGCAGCGTGCTGAAGACCAGGTGGCCCGTGAGCGAGGCCTGCACGGCGTTGTCAGCCGTCTCCTTGTCGCGGATCTCACCCACCAGGATGACGTCCGGATCCTGGCGCAGGTGGGAGCGCAGGGTGGAGGCGAAGGTGAGGTCGATCTTGGGATTCACCTGGGTCTGGCCGATGCCCCGCAGCTCGTACTCGATGGGATCCTCGATGGTCAGGATGTTCTTGTCCGGAGAGTTGATCTCCGACAGCGCCGAGTAGAGCGTGGTGGTCTTGCCCGAGCCGGTGGGACCGGTGACCAGCAGGATGCCGTGGGGCAGCCGGATCAGGCGCCGAAAGGCCTTCAAGCTGTCGGGCCCCATGCCCACCTGCTCCAGGTTGAAGACCGTGCCCTTTTCCAGGATACGCATCACCACCCGCTCGCCGTGCCGCACCGGCAGGGTGCTGACGCGCAGGTCCACCTCGCGCCCGGCCATGCGGGTGCGGATGCGGCCGTCCTGCGGGATGCGCTTCTCGGCGATGTTCAGCCCGGCCATGATCTTGACGCGGCTGACGATGGAGGCCTGCAGCCTGGGGGGCGGCTTGACGATCTCGTAGAGCACTCCGTCGATGCGGAAGCGCACCGCGAGTTCCTTCTCGAAGGGCTCGATGTGGATGTCCGAGGCGCGGTCCTTGATGGCCTGGGTGAGCAGCGAGTTGACGAAGCGGATGATGGGCGCCTGGTTGGGGTCGTCCAGCAGGTCGGCCTCCAGGTTCAGGTCATCGGCCAGCTCGTCTTCGGCCTCTTCTTCGATCTCCTCCATCACGGCGCTGGCCGTGCGGCTGGCCTTGTCGTAGGCCGCATTGGTGGTCTGCTGCAGCAGGTCGTGGGGCATCAGCACGGCCCGGCAACGCCGCCCCAGCAGCATGGCCAGATCGTCCATGGCGGGCAGCGCGTCCAGCAGGGAGATGGCCACCAGCACGGAGCCGCGTTCCTCGTACAGGGGCAGCACCCCCTGCTCGCGGGCCAGGGCCATGGGCAGGTGGCGCACCAGCGAGACGTCGAGCCGCTCCGGATCCAGCTCGTTCATCAGGGGCAGCCCGGAGATGTCGGCCAGGGTGCGCGCCAGGGTGTTGGCGGGCACTTCCTCGCTGCGCGCCAGCGCCTGGGAGACCGCCTGCCCCGCCTTGGCTGCCTGCTCGCGCGCCTCGGCGATAGCGCTGTCCGCCACGCCGCGCATGGCCAGGCCCTCGTCGAGGCGGATCCTACGGATGCCCATCTCAGGGTTCTCCCGCGCCGTTTTTTTTCCGGCCGGCTTCTTCCGGCTGCTCGGCCTCGTCCGGAAGGCCCTCGATCCAGTCCTGGAGCTCCTCTTCCTCGGGGACGAGCTCCTCGGGAAGCATGTCCGAGCCGCCCTCTTCCTCGTCAGGGGTGGCTTCCCGCTCCTCTTCGCCGGCCTGCTTCACGCTGGTCTGGCCGCCGATGGTGCTGACGTTCGACTCGTCCTTGTCCAGCTTGGTACGGTACATGCTGGGCTGGTCCACCACGTTCATGGAGTAGCGCATCAGGGCGTTGAGCTCGTCCTCTTGCTCCTCGCGGCTCTTGCCGTAGAAACGCTCGATGAACTCCTTGCGCTGCGCCACCTTGACCCGGTAGACCTCTTCCAGGTCCTCCGGGCCGTCGATGACGTGGGGGGTCAGGAAGATCAGCAGGTTGGACTTGCGGTTCTTGACGCGCGTGCCCCGAAAGAGCATGCCGAAGAGCGGCAGGTCGCCCAGGATGGGGATCTTGGTCTCCACCTCGGTGTCGGTGTTGCCCATCAAGCCGCCCAGCACGACGGTTTGATTGTCGCGCACCACCACCGTGGTCTCGGTGGTGCGTTTGGAGGTGATGAAGCCGGCGGAGTTGACGTCCAGGCCCTGCGAGTCCTCCTCGATCTCCTGCACCTCCTGGTAGACCTCCAGGGTGACGTAGTTGGACTCGTTGATCTGGGGCGTGACCTTGAGCGTGGTGGCCACATCTTCGCGCTGGTAGGAGACGATGGGGTTGTTGTTGGAGTCGCGGCCGGTGGACACCGGGAAGGGGATGTTGCGGCCGACCACGAACTTGGCCTCCTCGTTGTCCATGGTCAGCACGTTGGGAGTGGAGATGATCTCCACCGCCGAGTTGGACTGCAAGGCATTGAGCGCCACGCCGAAGGCGGGGATGGCCATGGTGGACGCGGTGCCTTCCGCGTCCATGACCGAGATCTCCAGCGACTCGCCGAAGATGCCCATGGCCATTCCGGAGAGCGCGTCGGCCGACAGGCCCAGCGACGAGCCGTTGAGCTGGGCCGAGTAGACCCCGTAGCCCCCTTCGTCCCCTACCGGGACGCCCGTGTGGTAGCCCAGGCCGAAGTCGAAGGTCTCGTCGCTGGCCATCTCCAGGATGACCACCTCCACGAAGACCTGCTTGCGCCGGATGTCCAGCTTGTCGATCACCTGCTTGATGATGCGGAATTCTTCGGGCCCGGCGATGATCACCAGCGAGTTGGTGTTCTCGTCGTGGGCCACCTGCATGCCCGAGTCGAAGGCCGCCACCGCGCCCTGGGTCTTGACATCGCCGCTGGCATCGCTGCTGCCGGGCACGTTCGGCGGCGTGCGGCGGCCGCGCTGGTCCACCCGGCTGCTGCGGCTGTTGCGGCTGCTGGACGAAGAAGAGGAGCTCGAGGATCCGGCCAGGTTGGACAGCACCTGGGCCACGTCCTCGGCCTTGGCGTGCTCCAGGTAGACCACGTGGATCTGGGAGCGGCTGGCCGGGTCCACGTCCACGTCCAGCTGGGCCACCAGGTCCTTGATATCGGCCATGGCCTCTTCGTTGGCCTGCACGATCAGGGAGTTGGTGCGCTCGTCGCTGATGATCTTGGAGATGAACTGGCCCTCGCCCACGCTGGTGGAGGAGGTCTCGCTGGCGGTGTCGGTCTTGCCACGCCGCGCAGCCCGCCGCGCGCGCCGCCGCGCCGCCGAGCTGCTTTCGGAAGAAGAAGAAGAGGACGAGGAGGAAGAGCTGCTGCCTTCGACGGCGAAGAGCTCCTCGATGATGGTCTCGAGGTCGGAAGCCGTGGCGTAGGTGAGCGGGATGATCTCCAGCGTGCTCTTGGGGGAGGCCACGTCCAGCTCGGTGATGATCTTGAAGATGCGCCGGATATTGGTGGCCGCATCGGTGATGATCAGGGTGTTGGTGGGCGAGTAGGCGATCACCCTCCCCGAGCCGCTGGCCAGCTCCTTGACCACGGTGGAGATGTCCTTGACCGAGACGTTGTCGAGCTGCATCAGCTGGGTGACGAAGTTGTCGGTGTAGGGGACTCCTTCGCCCTGGTAGACGCGCAGCGGGGTCTTGGCCGCCTCGCTGGTCTTGACCACCTTGGTGGCCTTGCCCACGGTGACCGTGGTGAAGCCGGCCACCTGCAGGGCTGAGAGGAAGGCCTCGTAGGCCTCGGCCACCGTGACCTTCTTGTGGCTGATGATGGTGATCTTGCCGGAGAGCTTCTCGCCGAGAATAAAGTTGCGCCCGGTGATCTCCGCCATGTACTTGATGATGTCCATCACCTCGGTGTCGACGAAGTCGATGGTGACCTTGGCGTTGGGATCCAGGATGGGCGGCCGCTGCCTGCTCTCGTCGGGTTTGGACGAGCTCGTCTTCTTGGCGTCGTCACTGGAAGCCGAGACGCCGGACGACGAGCTGCCGCTGGTCCCCTTCCTGCTCTCGGCCTTGGCGCGCTGACGCTCCTCGTCCTGCTCCCGCAGCTCCTCGTCTTCGGGCAGCGGAGGAGGCTCCTCCCCGGGCAGGGGCGGCGGACCCTTGCCGCCATCCGGACCCATGCGCATGGGCATCTTCCCAGGCCCCATGCCGCTACCAGGCCCGCCGGGCCGCATGGGCCCACCAGGACTGGGAAGCATGGGCAGAGGTCGAACGCGTTCGCGCCCTTCTTCCTCGCCTTCTTCTTCTTCCGGTGGATCGTCCTGGGCCAAGCCGCGGGCCGGGGCCCCGACGCTCGAGACCATGAGCCCAAGCAACCCACACAGGATCAGCTTCTGATTCCAGCAGCCTCGCATTCCAACCACGCTCCAAGACGGCGAAAAGCCAGCTCCACTCGAGCCCCATCCCGAAGAATGGGCGCACCTCGCGGCGGGGTGCTAGCGTATTTCGTATTCGAAGGTTTGTTTCTTGTTCCTGCGGGTGACATCGAACGAGAAGGAACGCTCGCTCTGGAAGGACTGGAAAGCGCCCATGGCGCCCGCGGTGCTGGTGAGCGGCGTGCCGTTGACCGAATGCACCACGTCTCCGTTCTTGATGCCCAGCTTCTGCAGCAGGCTCCCGCGCCGGATGGCGCTCAAGCGGAAGCCGTCGATCTCACCATCCGCCCCTTTGTGGGGCGTGGCCCGCACCTGGGAGAGCAGCTGGTCGATATTGCTCATGGCGTCGTCCATGAAGCTCTGGTCGACCGCGTAGCTGTTCTCGCCTGTCTTGCTGACGCCATCCGCGCTCTCTTCGGTCTTCTTGGCGCCGCGCGAGGAGGACTTGCTGCCCTCGTCCCCCATGGAGATGTACTCGATGGTGCCATCGCTGCGCCGGATGATCACCTTCTTCTGTTCGATGCGGAGGATCTCGGCATCGTCCAGGAGCTGATCGCCGATACCGTAGCCGATGGCGTAGCTCTCTTTCTTGCCATCCCCGGACGCGATCAGGGCCGAGCTGTATTTTGCGGGCTCGGCCACCACCGTGGCCACCAGCGTGACGTTGAGATCGGTCTTGCGCCCGCTCTCTCCGCTCTCGGGTGCGTAGGTGCTGCCTACCGCCTCGGAGTCGAAGATGTTGCGCCGCAAGATGGGATCGGCGTAGGTCTTCTTGGAGCGCGCGCGGGCCACCTCGCGACTGCGAGGCCGCCGGACGGACTCCCCCTCCGGCTCTTCCACCTGGGCGGTCCCCAGAGACGCGCCCTCGGGGAGCGCCAGCAGGCGCTCCAGCCCCTTGCCCGCCGCGAAAGCGCATACCAGCGCGACGATGGCGATCAGCAGGCCATTTCTCGCCAGCTTGGCAAGGTCTATGCTGGGGACTGGCGCACCGTCCTGGCTCACGTAACGACCCTTCGAGGGAAGAAAACCGAGATCGCGATGTAGTTCAAGCAAGTACCATGCCATGCCACTGCGCGCACCATGGTTCGACGCGATCTGCGGGCCGGATGAGCCGAAAGGAGCCCTTGCCTCGCCCGTAAGTCGTGGCCCGCTCCCAGGCGCCTTCCGGGTTGGCGAGGGAGCCGACCGTCGCAGCACGGCCCCGCCATCCGACAGCCTGTCATCCCTCTTTTTCCGGACCTACGGGTCCTTGACAAACTGTCATGGAGCATACCTCCGCAGCGCAGCCCCTGGCCCGGAGCAATATCGCCTTCCGGACTCGACTGGAGCGAAGCGTCATTGTATGTTCACTGCTCACCGCTAGCGGGAGCATTCCGTGCCGTCAGCCACACGTACGGTCGTCTTCACCGACCTGGCCAACTACACAGCCTCGGTCTCCCGGGCCAACCGAGAGGCCCTGCGCGATCTGCTGCGCAACCACGAGGCGCTGGTGATACCCACACTGCGGCGCCACAACGGCCGCATCGTCAAGAACCTGGGCGACAGCTTCATGGCGCTGTTCGACTCGGCCACCGACGCCGTCCGCGGCGGCCTGGACCTGGTCGTTCGCGCCCGGGAAGCAGAGCTCTCCATCCGGGTCAGCGCAGCCACGGGCGACGTGGAAGAGATCGAAGGCGACGCCTTTGGCGACGCCGTCAACCTATCCGCGCGCATCAACAGCAAGACACCAGCCGACGAGGTCTGGTTGAGCGAGAGCACCTTCCACTGCATGAACCAAGCCGAGATCCCCTGGGATCGCGTGGGTGTCTTCTCGCTCAAGGGCATCGCGGGCGAGGTGCCCGTCTACCGCGCCGTGCCGCGCAACCGGGCCTGGTTGCCCGAGGCGGTGGGTGCGGCGGCGCGTGACCACACGCTCGTCGTCCTGCGCCAGGGCGAGCCCATCCGGCCGCTGCCCCCCGAGCCCGTGGTGCTGCTGCAGGGCTTCACCCCCGGTGGGGATCTGCTGCAGCGCACCATCGACAACCTGCCGGTGCTGGATCCCGCGTGCATCCACCTGGTGGCCTACCACATCGCTCCTGGCGACCGCTTCCAGTGGCAGGAGGTCGAGGGCCATGGCCTGGTCATAGGGACCACCAAGGCCGTGGACGAAGCCGTGCTGGAGGAGCAGCGGCTGATCACGCAGGATGTCGGTTCCAACACCATCATCCTCGACACCGGCTACAACGCCGCCCTGCAGGTCTCCTTCGCGGGGCTGGCCTTCCCCAACGTGCCCATGTCCGATGTCGTGGGTGGCTACTCCTACGACCTGCTGGAGGACGGGCGCTGGGTGAACGTCTCCGACCAGGCGGTGCTGCGGGTGGACGTCGCGCCAGGCCGTGTCAGCATGGTGGCCACCTCTCCCAAGGTGAGGCTCAATGATCGGCAGCTGCCCCTGCGCAGCCGCCTGGAGCTGAAGAACGGCATGGCCATCCGCACGGGCGACCGGATGCACGTCTTCCACAAGCTCGAGAACGATTCCTACGCTGGCTTTCTGCTCTCCCAGGCCCCTGTGCACATCATGGTCTCCGAAGGTCAGCCGGCAGAGCTGGGCCGCGAGCCCGGGCATCCAGGGCTGGCCCTGCCCGACCGCCGGGGTCAGGCCAACATCCGTTGGTGCGCCGGCCCCAGGGCGGCTCGCGCCCGCGAGAGCGGCTTCACCCTGGACCGGGCGCTGGCGGGCCGGCGGCAGGTGTCGATCACCATGCGCGAAGATCGCTGCGTGATCGAGCCCCTGCACGAACGCTGCCCCACCTACCTCTGGCGCAAGAGCGGCGAGCTGACCCGGATCTTCTCGACGGCCATGGCGGACATCGGCGACTACGTGGTGGTGGGCACCACCGTCATCTCGCTCCAGGCTCCCCTGAAGTAGTCCGGATCGTCGCAGGTTTCTTCACCACCTCCAACGAACTCAGGTCATCGCCACGACAAGGCGCCAAGGAGGCAGGCATGATGAACTTCGAAGAGATCCTCGCCCGCGTGCGGCAGATGCCGCTCTTCTCGGCGCTCTCCGAGCTGGAGGCGCGCCAGGTGCTGGAGCAATGCCAGATAGCGCTCTACAAGAAGGGCAGCCGGATATTCCGCGAGGGCTCCATGGGGGACTCGCTGATGATCGTGCTGCAGGGCAGGGTGGACCTGACTTGTGAGGCCGATGACGGCGTGAACGTGGAGCTGGCGACGTTGCAGGAAGGCGCCGTGCTGGGCGAGATGGCGGTGATCGATCCCGCGGTGCGGGCCGCCACGGCCATGGCCGGGGCCAACACCGTGCTGCTGACGATGCAGAAAGAGATCCTCGACGAGCTCCTCGAGGCGGAGCACCCGGCGGCAGCCAAGCTGCAGCGCTACATCCTGCGCCTGCTCGCCGGACGTTTCAGGACCATCGACGACCGCATCGAGACGCTCTTCATCGCCCGACTGCAAGACGCGCCTCCCGCGCATCCTCGCTCACTCTGGTCGCTGGTCCCCGGGGAGTGAACCATGGGCATCGATCCCAAAATGCTCGCGAAGCTGCCGCTCTTCTCCACCTTCACGCAGGATGACCTGCAGCAGTTGGCCGGAAAGATGACCCTGCGCAACCTGCCGACCAACTACACCCTGATCCACCAGGATGACGCCAGCGGCTCCATCTACATCGTGATCGAGGGTCGCCTGCGCATCACGCGGGCTCTGGCGGACAGGCAGGAGATCGTGCTGGCCCGCCTGGGCAAGGGCCGCCTCACCGGCATCATCGCTGGCATCGACGGCAAGCCTCGCTCCGCTTCGGTGCGTGCGGCCGAGGACAGCACGGTGGTCGAGATGGAAGCCGAAGACTACGCCGAGCTGCTCACCTCCTCGCAGCCCATGCACGTGCGCTTCCAGCGCATGCTGGCGCAGGAGATGATCCGCATGTTGCGCTCCGCCAACCAGCGCTTCACCCGCGGCGCCACCTTGCCGGTGGAGGAGTTCCTCTCTCCCCGTCACCTCGATGGCTTCATGGACGAGGTCGACGAGTAGCCAGCCGACGAGTAGCCTGCCCGCAGCGGGCTCACCCCAGGGCCAGCTCCGCCAACGCGCCCGAAGGCTCCACCGGGAAGGGTGAGGGCCGCTCGAGCCGCCGCACCTCTGCGGGCAGGTGCGCCACGCCGGCTTTCCGCAGGCCACGGGCCACGGCCAGGGGCGCTGGCGAGCCGACGCGCTCACCCTGCCGCAGCACGTGGTGCAGCAGCGGTACGCCCCCCACCCGCGCCATGACGCCAGCTTCCCGCTCAAGGCAGAGCACGTCTTTGTGGGGGAAGCGCACCACCTGCTTGCAACCGGGAAACTCGGCGGCCCCCCTGCCGAGGGCCGGCTCCATGGAGGTGCCGCGCATCATCTCGGCCAGCCGGAAGGAGACCTGCCCCTGCAAGCCCTCCACGCCCTTGACCAGGGCGCTGCCCACGGCGAAGCGATCCACGGGCGCGTTGGATGCGCACAGGCGCGCGATCTTGTACTCGTCCAGGCCCCCCGAGCCGAGGATCTCCACCCCGCGCAGCCCGTTCTTGTCCAGGGCTTCCCTGAAGAGCCGCGCCATGCTGCGCAGGTTCGGCTCGCCGAGGCGCAGGGTCGTGACATTGCCCACCAGGTCCTTGAAGGCCGCCATGACACCCCGCGGATCCTCTTCGGGCAGCACCAGCTGCAGGCCCTGCGGAAAGTGCAGGCGCATGGCGTCCAGCGCTCGCCGTTCGTCGCGGTAGACGGCCAGGAAAGCCCCGGCCAGGGCGCTGATGGGCTCGATGGCGTGCCGCCCGGCCGCCGAGACGTTCGAGGTGTTGGTGACACCACCGATATAGGCCGCCCGTGCCGCCGCCCGCGCCGCCTCGGGACCCGGCCAGCGCCGCGCTGAAAAATCGAGCACGTCTTTGTCTCCCGCGGCGTCCACCAGCCGGGTGGCGCGGGTGGCGACGGCGACGCCGAAGCCCATGCGCTGGATCAAGGCGGTCTCCAACAGGGCGCACTGCACCAGGGGGGCGGTGATCCTGAGGATCGGCTCGCGCGGGAAGAAAGGCGTTCCCTCCGCCATCACCCAGACATCCCCTGTGAAGCGCATATGGCCGAGGGAGTCGAAGAAGGTGTCGCTGACTCCGGAGAACACGTCCAGGCCGCGAAGGTAGTCCACGGTCTCGGCGCCGAAGCCGAGCGAGAGAGCGGCTTCCAGCGCCTCGTCCACACCCGCGCAGATGGCGTAGCCCACGTCCTCGGGCAGCTGCCGCAGGTAGAGATCGAAGGTCGCGTCGCCCCAGAGGCCATCGGCGTGGTACACAGCCGCTACGACAAACTGGTAGAATTCGCTATCGATCCCGCTGGCCACAACAACTCCTCCAGCAGCGCAGGCTATGGTTGAAAAACGCTTTCCACCTGGTCACCGTCCTTCTTCCCCTAGCACGGTCAGTGTAAACGGCCACTCCGCCCAGTGGCTGGTCAGAGGCTTCCCCTGGGTCTACCCCAAGGAGGTGGTCCGCAAGCCGCCGCGGCTGCGGCCCGGCAGCCTGGTGCGCTTGCAGGGTCCTGGCGGCGCCCAGCTGGGCCTGGGGATCTGGGACGAGGGCTGGATCGCCGTTCGGCGCTTTCGCAGTGATGAAGGAGCGCTGAACCGATCCTTCCTGCAGGCCTGCCTGCAGCGGGCCAGGTTGCGCCGGCTGCCCTTTCTGCCGCCCCGCACCACGGCGTGGCGCATGGTGAATGCCGAAAACGACGGCCTGCCCGGCACCAGGGTCGACATCTGGGCCGACGAGGTCCACGTCACGCTGGACTCGCCCAGCCTGTCCAGGCTGCTGCCCGACCTGTCGCAGCTGCTGCAGGAGCTGCTGCAGCCCCGCCGCATCACCCTTGGCTGGCGCAGCGATCCTCGTGACCGCAGGGGCGGAGCGGCCAGGGCGGCTCCGCCCGAGATCCTGTACCCGGACAAGGGCGTGCTGGACGAGGACGCCGCCGCCCACGAGGTCCGGGTGGAGGAACGGGGAGTGGGCTTTCTGGTGCGACCCGCCCTGGGTTCGGACGCCGGCCTCTTCCCCGACATGCGCGACAACCGCCGCTGGCTGCAGCCTCTCTGGCAGGACCGTCGCGTGCTGAACCTCTTCGCCTATACGGGCGCCTTCTCCGTCTTCGCCGCCCTGGCCGGGGCGCGCCAGGTGGTCACTGGCGACCTGGCCCAGAGCGCCTTGCAGCGGGCAAAGGCCAACTTCGCCACCAATCAGCTCGACCCGACGGAGCACGAGTTCCTGCGCGAGGACAGCTTTCGCCTGCTGGACAGGATGCGGCGCACCGGGCGGCGCTTCGACCTCGTCCTGGCCGATCCGCCGGCCTTCTCCCGCGCCCAGGCGGGCGCCTTCTCCATCAGCAAGGACATGCCGCGCCTGACAGCGGCCTGCCTGCGGGTGCTCGACGAGCAGGGCCTGCTGGTCCTGGCCTGCAACCAGGGCAGCGTCTCACCGCGCGCATTCCACGAGGCGATCCAGCGCGGCGCCCAGCGCGCCAAGCGCGCCCTGCGCCAGGTGCACAGCGGCGGACAGGCCCCCGACTTCGCCTCCTCCATCAGCTTCCCTGAGGGTCGCTACCTGAAGTTCGGGGCCTATATCGCCTGAATCTCGCCACCGCTCCGAAGGAGGGGCTCCTGGCCATCCGCGTCCATCCACACCGCGTCTCGCCGCCTGGTCTGCCCTGGGTGCTGCCAGCCTGGACCATCGAGGCATGCAAGGACGGCCCGCGGGTCGCAGTCTGCGCCAACCTGCACGGCGACGAGTGCACGGGAACGGGCATCATCCACAGGCTGCGACCTGTGCTGGCCCAGCAGCTGCGCCAGGGTTCCGTGCGCCTCTACCCGTCCCTGAATCCCCAGGGCTTGAGGAGCCGTCAACGCGGCGTGCCCGAGGACGACAACGATCCCAACCGCGTCTTCCCCGGGGACAAGAGGGGCAGCGCGGCCGAGCGCATGGCCTGGGCTCTGTGGCACGACATCCTCTCCTTCAAGCCCGACCTGGTCATAGACCTGCACTCCGACGGCACGGCGAACATCCCCTACGCCCTGCTTGACCGGCCGGTGAGACACGTGGCTTCCAGGCGACGCTGGCACATGCGCCGTCTGCTACGGCTGGGACGCGCCTCGGGCCTCACCGTGGTCCAGGAGTACGCCGAGCGCGCCTACCGGCGCTTCCACCTGGACCGCTCGCTCACCGGAGCCCTGCTGAACCACGGCGACATCCCCGCGCTCACCCTGGAGATCGGCGTCCGGGGCATGCTGGAGCCACGCGCCGTGGACGATGGCCTGCGGGCCGTGCTGGGCCTGCTGACCGCCTGCGAGGCCATGGATCGACCAGCTTCTGCCCACCCCAGCCGCGTCGGCGGCGGCTCCTGGCGCCGCGAGGCAGGCCCTGTCGCAGGCTGCGAAGGCGTGCTCTGCCTGCAACAGCCCCCCGGCGTCCTGCTGGAGCCCTCCCAGGCGCTGGCCCGCATCCACGACATCTCGGGAATCCCCCTGGAGACCCTGTCCATGCCCACGTCCTGCATCGTGCTCAGCCAGTGCGAGCAGGCCTGGGTGCGGCGGGGAACCGTGTCGGCTACCGTGGCGGTGCCCGACGACTGACGGGCGTCTTTGGGTCGGCGCCCCGCGCGGTCACTGCAACGCCAGCACGTCGAAGCTGCCCCAGAAGGCCAGCTCGCCGTCGGCGGTCGACTCGGACAGCGAGAACTCGGCGTAGATGCGCTCGTCGCCGATGACCGTGCCCGAGTAAGGGGTGTAGTAGCGCGTCCCTTCCGTGTCGTAGAAGAAGAGATCGCCCTCGACCGTGTCCTCGGTCCGCGTGCCGTCGATCTCGAAGTCCACGTCCCATTCGACGTAGCCCCAGAACAGGGAGACGTGGCATGAACCCCCGCCCGTGACCAACCACTGCTGGTCGGTCTCCAGCATCACCGTGCCGTCGCAGGCGCCTTCGTCGTCGACCCCGTACTCGTAGCTCTCCAGGTAGACGGTGGCGTCCAGGGGCCCCTGGTAGGAGACGGGATCGTGCACCTGCTCGATGGTCAGATCGCTGACCGCGCCGTCCAGCTCGCGCCCATCCACGGAGGCCGCCACCTGCAGGTCGTAGCTGCCCACGGGCAGGTCGGTGACCGTGCCCTGCGCCTGGTCGTAGCTCCAGCCCTGGGCGCTCCACGTGACGCTGTCGTAGCTCATCTCCGCACCCGTGCTGTCGTTGACCACCTTGACCTCCAGGATCACCGGTTCCCCGGCCATATAGGAGGCGCCATCCTGGGGGGAGACGATGTCGAGCTCGGCCTGGCCCTGGACGCCAGGGTCGTCGGTGGTGCCTGTGGTGTCGGGCCCTGGGCCGTTTTCCTCTCCGTCATCGGAGTCGCAACCCGGAAGCGCGAAGCAGAGCGCGAGCAAGAGGCCGAGGGCGGACAGGGGGCGCGGGGAGGTGCTGGTCATGGTGTGCTTCTCCGGACGGTTGACCTTGCAGCTAGCCGTAGATCTCCAACAAGACTACCAGGCTGAGCAGGAGGGAGCGAGCCAGCACAGCGGGCGCCAGCGCCTGCGCGTCGGCCGGGGAGGCCCCCAGATCGACCACAGCGACGGGATGACGGCCTGACGCGGGGATCGGAGGCTCTGGCAGGCGCTGGTAGCGCCATGGCGTGCGTCCATCGCCCGGGGGGAGGGCGTCGGGAAGCAACCTGGCCAGAAAGGCGTAGGGCGTGCTGCGGCGCAGCTCAGTGTCGAGCGCTTCCTGCGTGAACTGGCCTCGGCCCCAGGTCGGGCTGCCGCTGGCGGCAGAGGGCTCCTCGTCGGCCAGCATGGCGCCCAGAAAGAACAGCGCCTGCACCCTGTCCCGCAACGCGGGCGCCAGCAGCATGGCGCCCAGCAGCCGCGGACCCGCCCGTCCCAGCACGACCAGGACCAGGCGCTCGGAGAGGTCCTCCAGCGGATCCAGCAGCGCCTGGGCCAGCTCCTCGTCCGACAGGTCCTGGCAGGACAGGCAGCTGCGCTTGAGGGGATCGCAGGCCTGATGCAGCTGCCGCGCCTCGGCCGAGCCCTCGTCATCGTGGACCAGCACCAGGCGCATATGCTCCAGTCGGCGCCGCAGGGCCGCGACCACGCCCTCGCTCCAGCGCGCCACCTGCTCCCAGTCCAGGTCCGGCGCCAGCCAGCGGGCCGGATCGTAGTCGGGACCCAGCAGGCGTGGATCGTCCATCACGGCGGACAGCGCCCGTTCATCGTGGGAGAACATGCGTTGGAAGCGCTCCAGCCCGGGCTGCAAGCGGAGCAGCTCATCGACGAGCGCACGCTCGCCCGGCAGGGCCGGAACGAGTATCTCCTGCACAGAGGGACGCTCGAGCTTGTCCCATCCTCGCCGGCCGGCAGGATGGTAGAGCACGCCCTCGGCCACTGCCCGCGCCCAGGCCTGCTCGTCCGCTCCCTCGCGCTCGGCGCGGCCCCAGAGCAGCACTGACTGGCAGACCTTGAAGAGACGCTCGGCGTCGAGGCGCGGTGGCTTCGGCCGGGAGAGCGCAGCGGCCAGCGCCCCCAGGAGCAAGGCCGCCGCGAAGAGGCTGAGGTCCAGGATCATGGCTTCCTGCTACCCGCCTGTGGCCGGAGCTTCAAGCCGTTTCGCCTGCTTCGCCAGGGCAGCGATCGGCCGCAAGCCATCAGCCGCCAGACTGACGATCGCCGAAAACGGGGCGGCGCCCCCCCTCATGAAGCCGGATCCCGTGGGCGATCTGGGGCAAGGGCCCTCCCCTCCCCCAGCTGTTTCCGTTAGTGTGGCCGGCGCGCCAGCTGTTGCGCTCGCGCCTCGGCCACGCTGCGCGCACAGCTCGAGAAAGGAGCGGTCATCGAAGAACTCACCGCCAGGCTCCGCCGCCTGACCTCGCCCAACTGGGTCGGGGGCTGGGGAGTCGTCGCGGCCGTGATCGTGGCCCAGCTGCTGCTCGTGCTGGCACTGGCCTTCGATCCCCGCATCGGCATCGGCGCGGTCTTCGCCTGCGTGCTCGTGTTCACCGTGCTTGAGCGACCGCTGCTGGGTGTGGCGCTGCTGCTGGTGGCACGCCTGATGGACACGGCGCACAACGCCTTTTTACGCATCGGGCACACCGCCATCGGCTTCTTCGAGGTCTTCCTGCTGCTGGCTCTGGGCGCCATGTCGGTCTACGTCGTGCGCCGCAAGCGCGATGTGCTGATCAGCTGGCCCTGGCAGCTCCCCTTCTTCGTCTTCGTCTGCTTCCAGGTGGTCAGCTTCTCGTGGTCCGCCAACATCGGTGAAGGCATCTCCGAGGTCGTCACGATGGCGGTGGTGCTGGTCAACGCCATCTTGATCATCTCCTTCGTGCGCACGCCCCGCGATTTCCTGTTCATCCTCTTCGCCTGGATCACGGCCAGCGTCACCATCGGCGCCTTCTCCGCGGCAGCCGATTACCTGGGCATCTCCACCGAAGGGCCTTGGAAGGCGGCCGAGGGAGGTGGCCGCGAGACGGGCTTCGGACAGCAGCCCAACTGGTACGCCATGAACCTGATGTTCATCGTGCATACCACCTTCGGGCTGGCCTTGGTTCAGCGCCGCAAGCTGCCCCGCTGGCTGCTGGTGGGCGCAGGCCTCTTCATCTTCGTCAGCATGCTGCGCTCCGGTTCCCGGGGCGGCATCTACTCGGTCATGATCGGTGGCGGCTTGACGGCGCTGGCCCTGCCCGTGTTCCGCAAGTGGTTCTTCCGCTTCCTCGGCGTGGTCGCCCTCGTCTTCGCGGGTGCCATCACCCTCGACATGGGCTCCACCAGCCAGGCCCTGGGGCGTATCTGGGACAACCTGGATCACACCTGGGCCCACTACCGCGGACAGAACTGGGCCGCCTGCGTGCAGATGGCCTGGGACACCTACGGCCGCGGCGTGGGCGCGGGGGGATACCTCGACCATATGGAGTATTACAACTACCATATCTACACGTCGGACTATCACTATCCCCACGGCATCTTCTGGGGCTTGCTGGCCCACTACGGCCTGATCGGACTGGGCGTCTTCGCCTGGCTGGCAGGGACGGTCATCTGGATGGCCCGCCGCCTGCAACGATGGACGCGCGACTCCCTGCTGGAGATCTTCACCTGGACCATGCCCGCCACCATGGTGGGCTACATCGCCTGGTCCTTCGTCGAGTTCGAGTACAACGAGAAGCCCTTCTGGGAGTTTCTCTCCTTGTTCACGGCGCTGTACCTGATGGTCGAGCGTGCGCGGAAGGTGGGCGTTCCCCTGCCCTCCTTGCCAGGCCACGTCCAGATCCCCTGGCACAGCATGCGCAGCCCCGAATCCGAACCTCCCGAGCCCGAAGCGCCGGCCGAGGGCGAGGTCCCCGCGACTCCTTGATCCACCCCGGGCGTGCCCCCGCGTGCGGACAGGATATCTTCACCTCCCCCCCCTAGCGGCATTCTCGTGCTGAACGCCCTCCTGCTGGTCCCCGCCCTGTTCGGCGCCACCCTGTCGGTGGGGCCCAAGCAGGACTACGCCACCATCAAGGATGCGCTCTCCGAAGCAGCCTCGGACGACATCATCTCCATCTTCCCGGGGACCTACCAAGAGGACCTCTGGTACTGCGGAGGCGCTACCATCGAGGCGGCCGAGGGCCTGGGCACGGTCTTCATCGACGGCTCCCAGGCCAACTCCGAGGCCGTGACGCTGGCCTGCGGCGCCACGGCGCGGGATCTGATCCTGCAGGACGCCGCGGAGGACGGCTTCTCGGTGGGCAGCAGCACCTCGATAGAGCGCTGCATCGTCGAGAACTCAAGCGGATCGGGGGTGGTGGTCCTGGGCAGTTCTCCCACCTTCACCGAAGTGGCGGTCTACAACGCCGGCGAGCACTCCTTCCTGAACGACGCAGGTACGAACCCCAAGTTCTACCGCTGCCTGTCCGTGGATCCTGCCGACACGGGCTTCCACCTGGCCGCCCCCGGGCAGTACTACAACCTGGTCAGCTTCGGTGGGCAGCGCGGCTTCGTCCTGGCATCCGAGGGCATCGAGCTCTCGCATGCGGCGGCCATCGACGCCAGCGAGAGCGGGGTGCAGGCCACGGCCACTGCCAGCATCGTCAACAGCCTGCTCTACGGCAGTCCGCTGGCCATGGACTGCGGCGGCAACGCCCTGCAGGTCTCCAACTCGCTCCTCTGGGAGCAGAGCGACACCGGCGATTGCAAGGCCGCGAAGCTGGCCGACATCTTCGTGCAGGATCCCGCGCTCAGCATCTACGAGCCCGGAGCGCGCCCGCCCCTGGTGGACCTGCGTCCCGAGAAATCGTCACCGCTGATCGACGGCGGCAGCGGCAGCGACGCCGCCGACAAGAGCGTGGCCGACATCGGCATCTTCGGAGGCGAGTACGGCGTCTGGACCGACGACGACAAGGACGGCCTGCCCATCCACTTCGACTGCGATGACGGAGACTACCGCGCCTACGCCGGCGCAGCGGAGCTGCTCGACAAGGTCGACAACGACTGCAACGGCGCCGTGGACGACATCAATCCCCAAGACACCGGAGACACGGGCGACACGGGAGCGGACACGGGGGACACGGGGCAAGCGGACGAGACCGACATCGACGGCGACGGCTGGTCCGTCAGCGCAGGCGACTGCGAGGACCACAACCTGGCCACCTGGCCAGGGGCCAGCGAGATCGCGGACGGTGCGGACAACGACTGCGACGGTGCGATCGATAATGACACCTGGCTCTACGACGACGACGGTGACGGCTACACCGAGACGGGGGGCGACTGCGACGACCTGGATCCGACACGCCACCCCGGGGCGGACGACAGCGATGCCGACGGTGTGGACGACGACTGTGACGGCCGTGATGACGCCAGCGATGAGGCGCAAGACGCCGATGGAGACGGCTTCACCATCGGGCAGGGGGACTGCGACGACACCAATGCCAACCAGAATCCCGATGCCTGGGACGGGCTCAACGGCGTCGATGACGACTGCGACGGCGAGACCGATGGCGACATGCTGCACAGCGACAGCGACCGCGACGGTGTCACGCCCCTGGACGGCGACTGCAACGACTTCGACATCTCCATCGCCACGGGCCTGCCCGAGGCGGCCGACGATGGCATCGACCAGGACTGCGACGGGGTCGACCTCTACGACGTGGATCAGGACGGCCACCCCACCCCAGAGGCCGGCGGTGGGGACTGCGACGACGCAGAGCCGGAGATCCATCCCGACGCCACCGAGATCTGCGACGGCCTGGACAACGACTGCGATGAGCGCGTCGACGAGTACTGCGGCGCCGAGGATCTGGACGGGCCCGAGCTGGAAGCGCGCGGGCCCGTGATCAACGCCTGGTGCAACTGCTCGGGATCGGCCAGGGGCGGCGTCGACCTCGCCGCCCTGCTGCTGGCCGCCAGCTGTTGGCTGGCCCGCCGCCGCAGGTCGTCAGCGCTGCCGGCCCAAGAACCCTCAGGGTAGCCATGCCAAACTACATCACCCCCGCAGGCTATCTGCGCCTGACCGGCGAGTACGACCAGCTCTTGAAGGTGGAGCGCCCCGCTGTCACTGCGGAGGTGGCCTACGCAGCTTCGCTGGGCGATCGCTCCGAGAACGCCGAGTACATCTACGGCAAGAAGCGCCTGCGTGAGATCGACCGTCGCCTTCGCTACCTGCGCAACCGGCTGGAGATGCTGCAGGTGGTGGACCCCTCCCAGGTCGCCGGCGAAGTGGTGCGATTCGGCGCCCGGGTCGAGGTGGAGGACGAGCGGGGCGAGACGCGGGGCTACCGCGTGGTGGGGGAAGACGAGGTGGACGCCAAGGCGGGACTGATCAGCTACAAGAGCCCGCTGGGAAGGGCGCTGCTTGGGAAAGAAGAGGGAGACGAAGCCGTGCTGCGTGCTCCGGGGGGCCTGCGGCGGCTCGAGGTCCTGGCGGTGAGCTACACGGAGGAGTAGTCCAACCGCTCCAGGCAGCCCTGCCACCACGCTGGCGGCTCCAGCTCGGGGCTGCGCCAAGCCGGTCCCTCCACACCGACATGGTGCAGCATGAAGCCCACTCCCGGCGGCATTCCCTGCGGGGCATCGCCGCCGCCATAGAGTCGATCGCCGACCAGCGCCAGGCCCGCGAAGGCCGCGTGCAGGCGCACCTGATGCATGACCCCGGTGCGCATCGTGGCTTCCCAGAGCGCACCCCGCACGCGCGCAAGCTCGGTCTCGGCCGGCAGCCAGCGACCCCGATGGGGGCTGTTGCGTCCGCGCTGCACGGTCATGCGCGAGCGCCGCCGCCGGTCGTGGGCCAGGGCAGCCGACACCCGGTTGCAGTCCCACTCGACCTGGCGGGCGCTCACGAAGAGGTAGCGCTTGCACAAGCGCTTCTGGGCGAAATCCTCTCGCAGCCTTTGCAGGATCCGCGGGTGTTCGCAGGCCAGCACCAGGCCGCTGGTGGCGTTGTCCAGCCGGTGGGCGATCCCCCCTTCGAAGCCAGCGGGCCAGGCCAGCCGACCCAGATCGGGGCGCGCGAACAGCAGCCTGCGCAGCAGACTGTCCGTCTCGCTGGAATCCCGATGCAAAGGGAAGACCGGTAGCCCGGGGGGCTTGCGCAAGAAGACCAGCCCGTCCTGCTCACCGAGAACATCGTCCATCGGCTCCATCGCTAATGCCCCAACCCGGAAATCCCTTTCCATGGATTTCCGGCAGCGCTGACGCGCTGACTGCGGCGCAGCGTCGGGGCACCAGCGCTTCTTGTGGGGGGCTGCGCCCCCCGCAGCTTCGCTACTCCCCCATCCCGGCCGCTCCGCGGCCGACGTGCACGAGCCGTCCACTTGCTGGTCCTGTCCTGGTCTTGGCACATCATCGTAGGGTCAGGGTGGTCAAGGATCTCCGGGCACGTGCACTAGGGCGCGGGGGCCTCGGCCTGCAGGACCAGCACGCCCAGGTCCATGATCTCCCCCGCCTTGACCTCCACCAGCTCCGTCGCGGGGAGATAACCCTCCAGCTCCAGGCGCAGCAGGTGGCGCCCCGCTGGCAAGCGGTTGCTGACGAAGGGCGTCACGCCGAACTCCAGTCCATCCACCAGGACCCGGGCCCCGCTGGGCTCGCTGGAGACAGCCAGGAAGTTCGTGCTCCCCAGCAGCGCCCGCGCCATGCTCAAGGAGGGCACCGCGCACTCCACCTGGGCGCCGGCCACCATCAGGGGCGCGCTGTAGCGCTCCACGAACTCGTCCAGGGCGGTCAGGCCCTCGGGACGCCCGGTGTTGGCCATGGGCTCCACCAGCTTCCAGGCCGCGGCGGCCTCTTCCTGGCGCGCCTTGCAGGCGCTCTGTTCCGCCTCTTCCAGTCCCACCACCTGGGCGTGCAGGGCTTTCACGCGCTCCAGGTAGCCGTCGGACTGGGCATCCGCGGTCCCGGTGAGCAGCAGCGCGAGCGTATAGCGAAGCATGGTTTCCTGCGGCCTTGCGCAAGTTCATCATAAGCCCGACGCCACATCTCTTCCACAGCTGTCCTGGGTCAGCTGACAGCGCCAGCATGACGAGGCATGGTGCTTCACCAACCCCCACAGTGAGAGGGATCATCCATGCAGCGCAGTCCAGCCAGTTTCCTTCCGACCGCTGATGCCAGCGACGCCGCCAGGCGTGCCTGCTCCCCCCTGGCCCAGGGCATGGAGGACTCCCAGATTCGCGCAGTGGCCGGGGAGGTATGGGCCATGCAAGCCGAGGGCGCCGAGGTCTGCAACCTCACCATCGGCGACTTCGCGCCCGCCGAGTTCCCCGTGCCCGAGGCCTACATCACCCGCATGACCGACGAAGCCCTGGCAGGCCAGACCAACTACACCGCCAGCGACGGCATCCCGGAGCTGAGAGAGGCCATCGCCCAGGTCTACGCCCGCGAGCTGGGCGTGGACTTCGGCCCCGAGGGCGTGGTGGTCGGTGGCGGCGCCAGGCCGGTCATGTACGCGGCCTACGGCTCCTTCCTGAGCCCCGGCGACGGCTTCGCCTACGGCGTTCCGTCCTGGAACACCCAATACTACGTCTACCTGTTCGGCTGCCGGCCGCTGGTGATGCGCGGCACGCCCGAGGCCCGCTTCCTGCCAAGCGCCGAGCAGGCGGCGGCGGTGCTGCCCGAGGCGCGCCTGCTGATCCTGAACTCGCCCCTCAACCCCACGGGCACGGCCTACCGCGCCGAAGAGCTGCAGCCGGTCTGCGAAGCAATTCTGGAAGAGAACCGGCGTCGCGAGCAGCGCGGCGCGCCCCCCGTGATGCTGCTCTACGACCAGGTCTACTGGACCCTGACCGGCCCTGGCCTGCGGCACGTGCATCCTCTGGCCCTGGTGCCGGAGCTCGCTCCCTACACCATCTACTTCGACGCCATCAGCAAGTCCCTGGCCGCCACGGGCCTGCGCGTGGGCTGGGCCGTGCTCCCGCCCCACCTGAAGAAGCCCATGAAGGCGCTGGTGGGCCACACCGGAGGCTTCGCCCCCCGCCCCGAGCAGCGCGCCGCGGCCTGGTACCTGTCCCAGCCCGAGCTGGTGCTGCGCGATCGACGCAGCATGAACGAGCGCATCCGGCAACGGCTGGGCATGCTGGCCGAGGCCATGACCGCCTTCAAGGCCGAGGGCCTGCCCGTGGACCTGGTGCCGCCCGAGGGCGGGATCTACCTGTCGGTGCGCTTCGACCTGCACGGACGGCGCTCCTCCAGCGGGCAGCTGCTCGAGAGCAATGACCAGATCCGCCGCCACCTGCTGCAGCAGGCAGGCATGGCAGCCGTGCCCTTCCAGGCCTTCGGGCTGGAGGACGAGACGGGCTGGTTCCGCATGTCTGTGGGCGCCGTGGGTATGGAGCAGCTGGCCAAGGGCCTGGAGCGACTGCGGGCGACGCTGATGGAGTTCTGACCACGGGGCGACGCCCCGTCAGCCCTGCTCCTGGAACAGGGCCTCGAGACGGGCCTGCAGCTCGACGAGCCGCTCCTGGTTCCAGCCACTCATCCGCAGCAGCACTCGACCCTCGGGATCCGCCAACAGTGCGATGGGCATGGTCTCCCCTCGCAGCTGGCCCATGGCCCTGGCCTGCGTGTCGAGCAGCACCGAGAAGGGCAGGCTGCCGTGGGCGCGGATGGTCTTGGCGCGCCGCAGGTCCCGATCCATGGCCAGGGCCAGCACCTCCAGGCCCTGCGCTGCGAAGCGCCCGTGCAGCTCTCGCATGTCGGCGAGCTGCTGCAGGCAGGGCTTGCACCAGGAGGCCCAGAGAAAGACCAGGGCCGGCTTGCCCTGCAGCGAGCGCGAGTCGATCTGCCGGCCGGCGATGGAGCGACCCTGGAAGACGGGCAGCAGCTCACCCTCCTGCAGCTCGGACAGCCCCTGGGGCAGCGGCTCGCCGCCAGCCACCTCTCGCAGTGGTGCATCGGCGCAGCAGCGGAACCCCGTGCCGCTATTGGCCAGGCCGGGCCCGAAGCGGGCATAGCCCTGGCTGCAGGAGGCTCGCTCGCCGGCGTACCACGAGCCTCCCAGCAGCACCGCCCTGTCCTCATCCTGGCCCGCCCACTCCTGCAGGTTGCCCGATAGATCGTAGATCCCCTCGGGGCTGCGGCAGGCGCTGGCCGATCCGGCCGGCCGGGCGCCGCCCTTGGTGCGCCCCCCCTTGTCGTGGCAGATCCCCCGTTGGTAGTGGCTGCCGTAGGGATAGGCCCGACCCTCGCCGTAGTCGTCGTGCAGCTGCCCGTCCTGGTCGTCGTCCACGGCGATGGCGCCCTGGCAGGCCAGCAGCCACTCGGCCTGGCTGCAAAGGCGCTTGCCCGCCGCCTGGCAGGCGGCCCTGGCGTCGTACCAGCTGAGGGTGGCGGGCTGAGCGCCGGCATAGGCCAGGGCCCTGCCCTGCTCGTCCAGCGAGGCCTCGACCGCGTCGATCAGGTAGGCCGACCGCCCCGAGCCCAGCGCGACCATGGGCTGATGCCCCTGTTCCAGCACGACGCCCAGAGGCAGCTTGCTGCGCGTGCGCACCCTGCCCTCTCCGTCGGTCACGGCCTCACCCAGCGCCAGCCGCAGGCCGGCGTCGAGCATGGCCTCGCTGGCAGCCCCGCGAAACTCGCGGCCCGCCACATAGGTGCGTGGCGTGCCCTCAACGCCGGCCTCAGCGCAGTCCTGGGCGTCCTGCCGCAGCTCGGCCAGGATCGAGGGATCGTCCAGGCAGGCCTGGAAGGGCTCCCGCTCCAGCGCCAGGCGCTCGGCGAAGGCCAGCAGATCCTCTTCGTCGAGGTGCTGCTGATTGCGGAAGAGCAGGTCGTGGTATTCCCAGAAAGCGCCCTGCCGGGAGGCGCATTGGGCGGCGGCCGCCGCCCGGCAGGCCCGCGGATGGCGGCGGCCCTGTACGGCGTCGTTGCAGGCGCCGTCCAGCGGGAAGTGCTTGAAGACCCAGCGCACACGGTCCCGGTAGCGCGCCTCGAGGGCAGCCAGGGGGTGCTGCAGGCGGGCGCACTGGCCGCACTGGTAGTCTGAGACCACCACCACGGTCACGGGAGCGTCCAGCGGGCCGCGCGCGGGATTGTGGGACCGAATGGGGAGCTCCACCAGCCTGGTGGGCAGCGAGACCATGGCACCGGCTGGCTCCGCGACCAAGCCCGGCTCCGCGACAGCCCCATCCCGCCCTGATCGGATCCAGGCCAGGAATGCCCCGACCGAGGCGCAGAGCAGCAGGACCGCCAGCATGGCGCCGAGCGCCGCCGACCGAGAGCTGGGCGCAGGCATCCACGACCTCCAGCCTGTGATGAACGCCCCAGCCGAACGCGGCGCAGGGCGCAGACCTCTGCCAGGTATCAGCGGCCCTCTGGTTCCACCACCAGGGGCTCTCCCCAGCCACGCCGGGCGTTGGCGGCCTCTAGCTCGGCCCGGGTGAAGGGATGCTCGCTCTCTTGCACCTCGTAGGCGATGAAATCCCGCACGGCCTGGCGCGCCTGGCGCCCCCAGTCGTTGTCATTGCGGCTGATCCAGAACTCCAGCAGGGCCTGGCGACGTGTCTGCCAATCCGCCAGCATCGCCTGTCCTTGCAGGGCCAGTCCATCTGTCCAGAGCGCGTCCAGGGCCTCGGGGATCTCCTCCCCCATACGCTGGGACAGGGCCCGCAGGACCAGTGCCTCTTCGTAGCGCTCCATGGCGGATCCCACGCCCTCCAACACGGCATGCTTCTGCCAGGCCAGCTTGCGCTTGCTGACCACCAGGCCGCCCACATGGATGCAGGCGGTGAGATTGACCACGCAGACCAGGTAGCCCAGGGGGCCGTTCCAGATGCCCCGCAGCTCGGGCTTGCTGAAGCTCACCGGCGCGCGCTTGACGATCATCCAGCCGTCGTCATCCACCACCACCCAGGGCTTCCAGTGCGCCTCGTTGGCGTAGACCTCGCGCCCGTTGCGAGTGCGCTTCTTGTGGTAGCCCAGGTCCCGCAGCGCCAGGCCGACCTGCTCGCGCGCCTTGATGACCGCCTGGTCGCTGACGACGATCTCCTCGTCGGGAACGTCGTCGTGGCCCTCTTCTGCTATCTGCGGCGCGCCCTCGTCCTCCGTTGGAGCGGACAGAGCGGCTTCCTGGGCGCTCGCCGGGGTGGCGAGCGCCAGCTGCAGCGTGGCGGCGAGAAGGACTGGCATCATCAGGGGCGCGATCCTGCCGGAGCTTGAACAGCTGACTCGGGCTTTTCCGTCCGTCGTTTCACCCGTCTCCACCACGTGAGGTTCGTCTCAGCTCCCGCTGAACTGAACATCCTGGAAGAGGATGCTGGGCACACGGAAGCTGCCGAAGCGCCACACGTCATCTGCGGGCTCGGCGTAGCGCTCCAGGAGCTCGAACAGGTTGCCGGCGATGTTCATCTCGCTGACGGACTGGGTCGCCTGGCCGTGCTCCAGCAGCGTACCGCGGATGCCGAAAGAGAAGTCTCCGGTGGTGCTGTTGGCGTTGCCCCCCAGGAAGGACTCCACCCGAATGGCGCGCGGCAGATCCGCTGCGATGCGCTGCGGGCTGCGTTCGCCCGGGGGCAGCACCACGTTGGAGGTGCCCGAGGTGGTCGGTTCCAGCTGCAGCTTGCGCGCGAAGTACTGGCCCAGCAGGTAGCAGCGCAGCACGCCGCCCTCCACCAGCGCCCTCTTGCAGGCCGGGAAACCGTCGCCGTCGAAGAGCCGCGAGCCCGCGCCCCGCACGATGAGCGGATCGTCGTACAGCTCGAAGCGGGCCGGCGCTATTCGCTCGCCGAGCTTGCCCGCCAGGCAGGAGCGGCCGTAGTGCAGGGCGGAACCGGCCATGGCCCCCAGCAGGACGGACAGCACCCGGCCCACCGCGCGCCGATCGAGCAACATGGGGTAGCGCCCGCTGGGAGCTGGCCGCGCGCCGCCGCGCCGCAGCCCCCCCCCCCCCCCCACCACCCCCCCCACAAACAACCAGGGGAGAACATCGGGATGGGCGCTGGCGTACCAGGTGGTGGCCTCGGGCAGCTTGCCGCCCTCGTCCTCCAGGGTGATGGTGGCGCCGTAGCCCGAGCTGGTGCTGGCGCTGCAGCCCTCGAAGCCGTTGGAGAAGACCACGGCCGACTCGGCGTGGGAGTCGCTCCAGTAGGCCGTGCAGGAGCGGAAGGCGGCGCGCTGGCGACGAGCCAGGATCCGCTCTTCCAGCGCAGCCACTCCCTGGCGTCGCTGCGCAGGCATGATCTGGCCGTGGCCGGCGTGGACCAGGTCCAGATCCACACCCTGGGCCAGGCCGCAGGCTTCAGATGGGGGCAAGGCCCGATCCGGATCCGGCTCCAACAGCCGCGTGGCCGTCACGGCCCGTGTCAGGAAGGCGGCCAGCGGAGCGGGCCGCAGGTCGGAGGTGCTGTGGGTGGAGTAGCGCCCCTCCGCCATCAGCCGCAGCCCCAGGCTCATGGAGCGCGACTCGCTGGCCTGCTCCAGGCGCCCATCGCGCTGGGAGAGCTCCACGGAGGTGCCTCGCGAGACACCCGCCGCCACCTCCTCGGCCCCCAGCCCGCTGGTCTGCGCGACCACATCGCGGGCGATCTTCAACAAGGGTGAATCGCTCATGCCTGCATCCCTCCGACCACCAGCGAGGAGACCAGGGTGGTGGGCAGGCCCTGGCTGACCGGCACGCCCTGGCCCTCCTTTCCGCAGGTCCAGCCACCCTCGTCCAGCTCCAGGTCATTGCCCACCATGCTGACGCGCTCCAGCGCCTGCGGGCCGTTGCCGATCACGTTGGCGTCTTTGATGGGTTGGGTGAGCTTACCGTCCTCGATCAGCCAACCGTGCTTCATGTAGAAGGAGAAGTCCCCCGCTCCGATCTGCACCTGGCCATTGGCGAAGGACTCGCAGTAGACGCCTCGCTTCACCGAGCGGATGATCTCCTCGGGCTCGCAGGGGCCGCTCTCCATGAAGGTGGCCCGCATGCGCGGGATGGGAGGGCAGCGGAAGCTCTGGCGGCGACCCGAGCCCGTGGGGGACACCCCGAAGTGCCGGGCGGAGATCTCGTCGTGCAGGTAGCCCTTGAGCACGCCACGCTCCACCAGCACGGTGCGCTCGGGCGGGTTGCCCTCGTCATCCACGTTGATGGTGCCACGGCTGTGGGGGATGGTGCCATCATCCACGATGGTCACCTGCTCGCTCGCCACCCGCTGGCCCAGGCGGCTGCCGTAGATGCTGACGCCCTTGCGGTTGAAATCGGCCTCCAGCCCGTGTCCCACGGCTTCGTGCAGCAGGATGCCCGCCGCACCGGGCGCCAGGACCACGGGCAGCTCGCCGGCAGGAGGGGCCCCGGCGCTCAGCAGGAAGAGCGTGCGGGCCACCGCCTTGTCCACCAGCCGCGTTCCGCGCGCCACGTCGTCGTAGAACTCCATGCCTTGCCGGGAGGCGATGTTGAAGGCGGCCGACTCGCGCCGGTCCTGCTCCTCGGCGGTGCAGGAGAGCCAGGCCACGGTCATGGGCTGGCAGTCCTGCACCAGGCGGCCGTCGGGCCGCACCACCAGGATCACACGCTCGCCGTCCATCAGGTAGCTCTGGACCTTGGTGATGCGCGGATCCCGCGAGAAGGCATCCTCCTCCCACCTGCGCACCAGGGGCAGGCGCTCTTCCAGGCCCACGCCGTCCCAGCGCCGCTGCGAGGGATAGAGATCCGCGTAGCGCCGCGGCGTGAGGTTCGCCGGTTCCCGACTCTGGCCTCCGGAGGCGATTTCAGCGGCCGTGCGCGCGGCGGAGGCCATGGCCTGGGGGCTCAGCTCTTCGGTGTAGGCGAAGCCCACCTGGTCGCCGAGCACGACGCGCACGCCCATGCCGAGCTCCACGCTCGTGGAGGCCCGGTTCACCTTGCCGTCCGTCAGCGCCACCATGGTGGAGGCGGCGTGCTCGAAGAAGAGATCCGCGTCTTCCCCTCCGCGGGACAGCGCCATGCGCAGCACCTGCCGCAGGACCTCTTCGCTGACGCCGAAGCGGTCAAAATAGCCCACATCCAGCCCGCCCTCGCCGATGCGCGGGGGCGGTGCGTCGGGGATCATGGATTC
>CAYVQL010000071.1:0-5217 GCA_964454135.1 uncultured Enterobacterales bacterium
CTTCGCCAAGCTGCGCGCGTGCGCCAGAGGACGTCAGCTGATCTGGACCACCACCGGAAAACCCAGACACAGGGGATTTCGATGCCCAGAGACAGCAGACAGGGTCCGGCCAGGGGGGGAAAGAGGGACCTGGATGCCACGCAGCGGCGCAGCGAGGCGAGCTACCGCGAGATCTTCGAGCTGGCGACCGACATGATCGTCATCCAGGACATCCGCACGGGAGAGATCCTGGACGTCAACGCCGAGACCAGTCGAGCCACGGGCTACAGCCGCGAAGAGCTCATCCGCATGGGCGTCGCCGGCTTCAGCCCCACAGGGGAGGAATTCGCTCCCGAGAAGGCCATGATGCACGCGCAGCGAGCTGCCAGCGGCAAACCCCAGCTCTTCGAGTGGGCCTACGTGGACAAGGCCGGCCGGCAGCACCCCACCGAGGTGCACCTCAAGCGGGTGTTGCTCAACAACGAGCCACGCCTGCTGGGCATCGTGCGGGACATCAGCGAGCGCAGGCGCGTGGAGGAGCTGGCCCTGAAGCGCAGCGCCACCATGGAGTCCATCAACCGCCTGCTGCGCGACATCCTCGACTCCGAGACCGAAGAAGAGGCCAGCCGCAAGGCCCTGGCTCAGGCCCAGCGGCTGACCGACAGCGAGTTCGGCTTCATCGCCGAGCTCAACCAGGCTGGCCGGCTGGACACCATCGCCATCAGCGACACCGGTTGGGAGGCCTGCCAGGTCCCCAGCGGCCAGCTGCTGCTGGCGGGCGACCTGGAGGTGCGCGGCATCCGCGGCCTGGTCATCCAGCAAGGGCGCGCCCTGCGCTTCAACGATCCGCGCAGCCACGAGGCCTGGATCGAGCCCCCGAAAGGGCATCCTCCGCTGCAGGCCTTCCTGGGTGTCCCGCTCTGGCTGGGAGAGCGCATCCTGGGCATGATCGGGCTGGCCAACAAGCCCGGCGGCTACGACCAGCAGGACGTCGAGGCCATCGCGGCCCTCTCGGCCTCCTTCACCGAGGCGCTGATGCGCAAGCGCGCCGAGCTGTCCCTGCGGGACTCGCTGGCCGAGAAAGAGGTGCTGCTCAGCGAGGTCCACCACCGGGTCAAGAACAACCTGCAGGTGATCACCAGCCTGCTCAACCTGCAGGCCAGGAGAGCCGAGAGCGAGGGCATGCGGGAGCTGCTGCGCGAGAGCAGGAACCGCGTGCTGTCCATGGCGCTGACCCACGAGCAGCTCTACCGCTCCCAGGATCTGGCCCGCGTTGACTTCCGCCGCTACCTGCGAGAGCTCTGCAGCGGACTGTTCCGCTCCTACGGCACGGATCCACGCCGCATCGAGCTGCAGCTGGCCGTGGACGACGTGGCGCTGGCCATCGACCAGGCGATTCCCTGCGGCCTCATCGTGAACGAGCTGGTCTCCAACTGCCTGAAGCACGCCTTCCCGAAGGGCGCGCAGGGGCGCATCCGCGTGGGGTTGAGCGCGGCAGCCGGCGATCGGCTGGCCCTGGTCGTGGCCGACAACGGGGTGGGCCTGCCCCCGGACATGGATCCCGCTCGAGCCAAGAGCCTGGGGCTGCGGCTCGTGACCTCCCTGGCTGAACAGCTGGGAGGAGGCGCGGACATCAACACCGAAGATGGCGCGAGCTTCCGCGTCATCTTCTCCGCCACCGCCCGTCGCCAGAGGGAGGTTGGAGACCAGCGCAGCGGCGACAGGGTGACCTGATGGACAAGAAACGCATCCTCGTCGTGGAAGACGAGCGCATCGTGGCGATGGACCTGGAAGACACCCTCGCAGAGCTGGGATACCAGGTCGTCGCGGTCGTGCCCAGCGGCGAGCAAGCCCTGGAGCTGGCGCAGAGCGAGGCGCCGGACCTGGTCTTGATGGACATCGTGCTGGAGGGTGCGCTCAACGGCGTGGACACCGCCTCCCGGATGCGCGAGCTCGACCTGCCGGTGGTCTACCTGACGGCATACGCCGACGAGAGCACGGTGGAGAGAGCCAAGCTGACCGAGCCCTTCGGCTACCTGGTCAAGCCCTTCGAGGTGCGCGAGCTACGCACCACCATCGAGATGGCCCTCTACAAGCACCGCATGGAGAGCAAGCTGCGCCGGAGCGAGCAGTGGCTCGACACCACGCTGCGCTCCATCGGCGACGCGGTGATCGCCACGGACACCCAAGGGCGCGTACGCCTGATGAACGCCGTCGCCGAGGCGCTGACGGGCTGGAGCCAGGATGACGCCAGCGACAGGCCGCTGGAGGAGGTCTTCCGCATCATCAACGAGGAGACGCGCCAGGAGGCGGAGAATCCAGTGGCCCGCGCCCTGCGCGAGGGCAGGGTGGTGGGCCTGGCGAACCACACCGTCTTGATCTCGAGGCAGGGCATCGAGACGCCCATCGCCGACAGCGCCGCGCCGATCAGGGATCGGCGGAACAGGATCGAAGGGGTGGTGTTGGTCTTTCGGGACATCACCGAGGAGAGGCGGACCCAGCGCGCGCTGGCAGCGGAGAAGGAGCTGCTGGCGGTCACCCTGCGCAGCATCGGCGATGGCGTGATCGTCACCGATCCGCAGGGAATCGTGACCGCGGTCAACCGCGTGGCTGAGGCGCTGACCGGCTGGCCCGAGACCGAGGCCCGGGGCCGGCCCCTGCCAGAGGTCTTCCGCATCGTGGACGACCAGACGCGGCAGCCCGCCGAAGACCCGGTAGCCAGGGTGAACGAGGCCGACGTCGTGATCGGGCTGGCCCAGCACATCACCTTGATCGCCCGCGACGGCACGGAGCGCAGCATCGCGGACAGCGGTGCCCCCATCCACGGCGAAGACAGCACCATCCTGGGCGTGGTGCTGGTCTTCCGCGACGTGACCGAGCAGCGCCGTGTCGAGGCCGAGCTGCAGCGGGTGCAGAAGCTCGAGTCCGTGGGAGTCCTGGCCGGCGGCATCGCCCACGACTTCAACAACATCCTGATGGCCATCATGGGCAACATCAGCATGAGCAAGCTCTCGCTGGATCCCGAGCACGAGGTCTGCGAGCGGCTGGACGAGGCCGAGCTGGCCTGCAATCGCGCCAAGACGCTCACCCAGCAGCTGCTGACCTTCTCCCGGGGCGGCGCCCCGCTGAAGCTACCCACAGCCGTGCCGGAGCTTGTCCGGGAATCCCTGGGCTTCGCGTTGCGGGGATCGAACGTGCACGCCGCCTTCGAACAGATCCCCGGCTTGTGGCCGATCCTGGCGGATGTTGGCCAGATGACCCAGGTCTTCAGCAACCTGGCCATCAATGCCAAGCAGGCCATGCCCACCGGCGGCGAGATCGTGGTGGAAGCCGACAACACTATCCTGGAAGCGGGCAATCCCTGGCTGCTGCCGCCCGCCAGGTACGTCAGGCTGTCCTTTCGAGACGAAGGGATCGGCATCGCGGAGGACCACCTCCAGCGCATCTTCGATCCCTACTTCACCACCAAGCAGCGGGGGAGCGGCCTGGGTCTGGCAGTCTGCCACTCCATCGTCAAGGCCCATGGCGGGGCCATCAGCGCCGAGTCGAAGCTGGGAGAAGGCACTCGCTTCCTCGTCCACCTGCCAGCATCGGAGGCGATCCCCAGACCCGGCGCCGCACCCGAGACCCTGGCCCAGGGACAGGGCAGGCTCTTGGTGATGGACGACGAGCGATCCGTCCGCGAGCTGCTGGTCAAGCTGCTGACGCGCGTGGGCTACCGTGTCGAGAGCGCCGCCCATGGCGCCGCGGCCCTGCGGCTCTTCCGCTCGGCGCTGGAGCAGGGCAACCCCTTCGACGCCGCGATCCTCGACCTCACGGTGCCGGGGGGCATGGGGGGTCTGGAGACGCTGAGGCACCTGCGCCGGCTGGATCCCGACGTCAAGGCCATCGTCTCCAGCGGCTACTCCAACGATGCCGTGATCGCCGACCACCAGCAGTACGGGTTCAGGGCGGCCGTGGTCAAGCCCTTCGACCTGGGCGAGCTCAGCCGCCACCTGGAGGAGTTGATCGGGCAGAGTTAGCAGCGTGCGTCACTCCAGCGGCAGCTCCCACACTGTCAGCCCCCCATCACGCCAGCGCGGCTGCAGGTCCATGGCGCGGGCCGCCAGCTCGGCGCGGTGCCCATCCGGCACGATCAGGAAGCGCAGCTTCAGCTCGCGGCAGCCCTGCAGCAACTGATCGCGGGGCATCACCCCCTCTCCCCGCAGGGCGCGCAGCAGGGGAGAGTGGCGCAGGAAGGCCTCGGCCTGCACGGTATGCCGCGAGATGTAGCCGCCCACCATGGGGTGGCCGTGCCCGGTCTGGCGCAGCAGGGCCTCGTTCCAGTCCCCCAGGTCGTAGACCAGCTCCTGGGGCGCCTCCTGGGCCAACTCCGCGCTGAAGCCGGGCAGGACCAGGGGGTGGCTCTCGATCCAGCGGGGCGCCAGCTCGGCCAGCACGACGGCCAGGCAGAGCAGCGGCAAGGCGTGCTGCCAGGTGCGCCCACGCCCTGCCCGGCGCAGAGCCGCGCCCAGGGCGGCGATGCCTCCCCCGGCCAGCACCGCGCTGCCCACCAGGGCCAGGAAGTGCCAACGCCCGGGCACGCCGCTCATCTTGACGAAGGGCAGGACGGCCTGCAGCCACGAAAAGGGCATGGGCAAGCCCTCCCAGACCTGTCCCCCCCAGCGCAGGTAGGGCCCCAGGGCCAGGATCAAGCCCACCAGGACCAGCCCTCCCCAGGCCCAAGGACGGATCCCCGGCCGACGCAGGGCGAAGGCCAGCGCGCAGAGCGTCAGCACGCCGTAGCCCAGATACCATGAGCACTCGGCATCGTTGCCGCTCCAGCGCTGCCAGATGGGTTGAAAGCTACCGGCCCAGGCGGAGATCCAGCCGGGTACGAAGAAGCCCTGCAGATCGGCGGACCAGTAGACCGGGTCGTGCACGTCCACCAGCTCGGTCCCGCCGTAGGCGCTCAGGATGGCGCTCACCAGCACCCCGCCGCTGCCCAGAAAGACCAGCACGCCGGCGGCTACCGCCCCCAGCAGCTGCTTGTCGAGCACACGCCGCGGCTGGGTCGCCACGGCCGCCAGGGCGGCCAGGCCGGCGATGAAGACGGCGAACATGACGTAGTAGAGCTCGGTGAAGGCGGTCAGGGCCAGGGCGCCGCCCATCAGCGCGCCGTCGCGCAGGCGGCGCCGGCGCCGCCCCCGCCCGAGGAAGCACAGGAAGAGGGGCACCCACTGCCTGGCGCTCAAGTTG
>CAYVQL010000071.1:5227-38631 GCA_964454135.1 uncultured Enterobacterales bacterium
GTTTAACTTGTGTTTTTTTTGGGGGTTTTGGGGGGTCTGGCCTGGGGCCGCCCCCTGCGGGGCGCGGGGGCGCGGGGGGCGCCGGCGCCAGACCCGCAGCAGGAAGAACAGGAAGAGGGGCACCCACTGCATGGCGCTCAAGTTGAGGTGCCCCTGGGCATGGGCGAAGTGGTAGTGGGAGAAGGTGAAGACGCAGCCCGCAGCGAAGGCCCCCATGGCGTCTCCCCAGACCTCCTTGGCCAGCAGGTACATGGTGAAACCCGAGGCGGCGAAGGAGAAGAGGAAGACGACGTTGTAGGCGGCGGGCTGGCCCCAGAGCAGGTCCACGGGCAGCGAGAGCAGGCAGTTCAGGGGACTCAAGGTATGAAAGAGCAGCGTCGTCCCAAAGGGCTGGTGCAGCAGCTCCGTGTGCCAGGGATTGGCGCCGCTGAACAAGGCCTGCCGAAACCACCACATATTCCAGAAGTTCTGCCAGCCATCCCCGCCATGACCGGCCAGGTGGCTGCCGAAGTGCGTCACCACGCGCCTGGCGTAGACGCAGCTCAGCGCCAGGTAGGCCAGGGCGGCCCACAGGTCGGGCGCCAGGCCGCGCAGCGCGGCCCGCCCTTGCTCGGAGCGCGGCTTCATGGACGGCGAGACAGGTCGCGATGCCTGCGACGCACGCGCAGCACGTCCGCCAGCATCTCGAGCGGATCGCGCAGCACCCTGACCGAGGAGTTCTCGTCGTTGAGCCAGGTGACGGGCACCTCGGCCACCGCGTATCCCAACCGGTGCGCCAGGTAGAGCGCCTCGACGTCGAAGGCGAAACCCTCGATGGTCAGGCGGCTGAAGATGTCACGCGCGGCATCGGCCCGGTAGAGCTTGAAGCCGCACTGCGTATCCGCGAAGCCGCCAGGCGTGGCCAGGCGCGTGGCCAGGTTGAACGCCCGCCCCATGGCGACGCGGTAGAGGGGCTGCCGGCGCGCGATGTTGGCGCCCGCGATGGAGCGCGATCCGATCACCACGGGCGCGCGCTCGCCGGCTTGCAGCAGGCGCTCCGCTTCGCCGATGGGCGTGGACAGGTCCGCGTCCGAGCAGAGCACCCAGGCGCCCTCGCTGGCCAGCACGCCCTCTCGGGTAGCCGCTCCCTTGCCGCGATTGGACGGCAGCGACACCAAGCGCAGGGCGGGCCAGCCTTCAGCCGCGGCCCGCACGATTCCGGCGGTGTCGTCGCTGCTGCCGTCGTCCGCCACCAGCACCTCGTAGCGCGGCTGCGCCTCGGCGGCCCAGTCCCGCACGCGCCGCAGACTCTCGGCGATGCAAGACTGCTCGTTGAAGGCAGGAATGACGATCGAAAGATGGGGTTCGGCTTGGGGCATGGTCCTGCGCTTCCTATGTTGCCGCCAGGCCCCAGTCCAGCCTCCCAGGGGCGGCCTGGGGCTCGGTTTTCGATCGGGACGGTGTCCTGGCTGACCGACGCCGCTGGTGACTGCAAGAACCATGGCTCCCGCGCCGACAAGCGGCTATTTGCAGGCTTCCTCAGGAACTGAAAGAGGTGGATGCCGATGTTGAAGAGAGTGTGGAACAAGCTGCGCGGCCGCAGCGGCTGCACCGAATCGGACGGCGCCCTGGACCGCATGCGCAACGAGCTGCGAGAGCTCGAACGGGCCTTCCGCGACCTGCGCAACGAGGTGGCCGACCTGCGCCACAGTCTGGACGACGCCCCCACCAACGAAGCGGCGCGTACCGTGCCAGTGGCCCGCGCGGCCAGCTTCGCCGCTGCGGCCGAGGCCGTGTCCCGCGGTGAGCAGGTGCAGGTCGACGCTGGCGCGCAGCAGGCCCAGGCGGAAGAAGCGGGGGCCGAGCGGGCCAGCGACGTCGGTGAGCTCTACGTGGACCAGGAAGACTGCATCGCCTGCGGCACCTGCGTAGAGTACAGCGAGCAGGTCTTCGTCCTGCAGGACGACGGCCGGGCCCGGGTGGCCACCCAGGACGGCCCAGCGGACGCGATCCAGGCGGCCGTCGAGGCCTGCCCCACGACCTGCATCCGCTGGAGGTAGGGCCGGGAGCGGGCCATGCTGCTGCCGCGCCGTCCCGGGATCTCCCTGAAGATCTCCGCCATGGTCTCCCTGATGATCGTGGGGGAGATGATCCTGCTCAGCTGGCTGCTGGACGCCTTCGGCAGCGACTACAGCACGCTGGTGGTGCTGGCCTTCGTCGTAGGGACCTTGATAGCGTCCCTGGCGTTGGCCGCGGCCCTGGACTGGCTCGTCACCAGACCCTTGCAGCGCCTGGTGCGCCAAGTGCGCGGCCTGCCGGACAAGGGCTACGAGATCCCCTTCGAGCCATCGGGCATCGACGAGCCCCGCGAGCTGGGCGAAGCCCTGGAAGGCCTGCGGCAGGCCGTGGTCAGCCGCGAGGAGGAGCTGCAGCAGCTCAACCAGGAGCTGGAGGCCCGCGTGGAGGCCCGCACCGAGCAGCTGCGGCGCGCCCAGCGGCAGCTGGCGCAGGCCGAGAAGCTGGCCAGCGTGGGTAAGCTGGCCGGCGGCGTGGCCCACGAGATCAACAACCCCACCGGCGTCATCCTGGCGCGCTCCAGCTACCTGGTCAGCGTGGCCGACGAGGAGGGCTTCGATCCCGACGTGATCGAGGACCTGGAGGTCCTGGTGCAGCAGGCCGAGCGCATCCGCACCATCACCGGCGACCTGCTGAGCTTCGCACGTCGCTCCCGAGAGCGCCGCGGCTGGGTGGATCTGCGCGCCTCGGCCCAGCTGACGCTCAAGCTGCTCAAACACAAGGCCAGCAAGGCCCAGGTGGCGCTGGCGCTGGAGGCCGAAGAGGACCTGCAGCTCTGGGGGCGCCGGGACGCGCTGGAGCAGGTGCTCTTCAACCTGGTCAAGAACGCCATCGAGGCCACCCCCGCCGGGGGCCAGGTGCGGCTGGAGCTCAGCGAGCGGCCCGAGGAGCCACGGCGCCTGCAGATCCTGGTGGATGACAACGGACCGGGGGTTTCCCAGGAGCGCCGCTCCCTGATCTTCGATCCCTTCTTCACAACCAAGGCCCTGGGCAAGGGCACGGGCCTGGGCTTGTCGGTGGTCTACGGGATCGTTCAGGACCACCGGGGTACGATTGCCGTGGACGAAGCCCCTGCCGGCGGTGCACGCTTCCGCATCCTGTTTCCCGTGGACGCCGCGACCGAGGACGGTCCGGCCGCCTCCCCCTCTTCCCCAGACCATGAAGAAGCATGAACACAGGCTTGATCCTCTGCATCGATGACGAACCCGACCTGCTGGACACGCTGCGCCGGGTGCTGACCCGCGCCGGTCACCAGGTCATGGTGGCCACCTCGGGGGAGGAAGGCCTGGTGGCCCTGGCCCGCCAACGCCCGGACCTGGTCATCACCGACCTGATGATGCCCGAGGTGGACGGCATGCAGGTGCTGGAGGGCAGCCAGGAGCTGCACCCCGACGTGCCCGTGCTGCTGGTCACCGCCTACGCCACCGTGGAGACCGCCGTTCAGGCCATCCGCCGCGGCGCCTACGACTACCTTCCCAAGCCCTTCACCCACCAGCAGCTGCAGGTGGTGGTGGAGCGCGCCTTGACCCACACGCGCCTGCAGAACGAGAACAAGCGCCTGAAGCGCGAGCTGGCAGGAGAGAAGGACAACGCCGGTATCGTCGGGGACTCGGCCGCCATGCGCCGCGTGCTGGAGATGGTACGCCGCGTGGCGCCCACCGACCTGGGCGTGTTGATCACAGGAGAGAGCGGGACCGGCAAAGAGGTCGTGGCCCGCGCCCTGCACCTGCTGTCCCAGCGCAACGCCAAGACCTTCGTGCCCGTCGACTGCGGGGCCATACCCCACAACCTGATGGAGTCCGAGCTCTTCGGCCACGAGCGCGGCGCGTTCACCGGCGCCACCAGCACGCGCGAGGGCCTGGTGGCGTTGGCCGACAAGGGCACCTTCTTCCTCGACGAAATCGGCGAGCTGGACATGGGCGTGCAGGTCAAGCTGCTGCGCTTGCTGCAGGAAGGCGAGTACCGGCGCGTCGGCGGCACCAAGCTGATGTCCTCGGACCTGCGCGTCGTAGCGGCCACCAACCGCGACCTGGAGGACGCCGTCGGTTCCGGCGCCTTCCGCGAGGATCTGTACCACCGGCTGAACGTCGTGCGCGTGGAGCTGCCCCCCCTGCGGGACAGGCGCGACGACATCGCCATCCTGATGGACCATTTCCTGGAGCGGCTCTGCAAGCAGTCGGGTCGCGCCACCCTGCGCCTGGCCCCGACCGTCTGCGACATCGTCCAGGCCCACGACTGGCCGGGGAACGTGCGCGAGCTGCTCAACTGCTGCCGCTACGTGGCCGCGCTCTCCGAAGGCCCCGTCGTGCAGGCAGACGACCTGCCACCGGCGCTGCGCAGGGAGCTGCCCGCCCCCAGCCTGGCGCGCAGCGCCGTAGCGCGACCCCAGGTGGAAGGGGTCCGGCACGACCTCTCCTACAAGCAGAGCAAGCGGCTCTGGCTGGAGCGCTTCGAGAAGGAGTACATCGAGCACCTGCTGGATGCCCACGGCGGCAACATCTCCCAGGCGGCCAGGGCGGCAGGGATCGACCGCAAGAGCATCCAGCGGCTGATGAAGCGCAACAATATTCGCTTGGACAGGGGGCAGCAGGAGTAGCCCGAGAGCTGCCCCCCACTCCAGCCCAGTGGCCCGGCCTGCGGGCGGATGCTAGAGGGTGGCAACGCCCACCTAGCCAATTCCATGCCAGAGATCACCACCACCCTCGGCAGCGGCCTGCCGCGTCAGATCCACATCAAGCGTGGTCGCTTGACCTGCGTGTCGGGGCCGGACCAGGGCCAGTCCTGGCTGGTGGACGGCGAGGTGATCCGCATCGGAGCGCACACGCGCAACGACATCGTCCTGTCCGACGACACCGTCTCTCGGCGCCACGCCGAGGTGCTGCGCCAGCGCGAGAGCGTCGTCCTGCGCGATCTGGGCTCCACCAACGGCACCTACGTGGGGCCGGTCAAGGTCAAAGAGGTCTACCTGACCTCCGACACCCGCTTCAGGGTGGGCCAGACCGAGCTGCTCTTCGCCCGCGCCGACGAGATCATCGACGTGCTGCCCTCGGAGGAGACCTTCTTCGAGAACATGGTGGGCGGCTCCATCGGCATGCGCGAGCTCTTCGGACTGCTGGAGCGCGTCGCCCCCACCCAGCTCACGGTGCTGGTCACGGGCGAGACGGGCACGGGCAAAGAGCTGGTCAGCCGCGCGGTGCACAACCGCTCCCAGCGCTCCGAGGGTCCCTTCGTGGTCTTCGACTGCGGCGCCGTCTCCAAGAGCCTGGTGGAGAGCGAGCTCTTCGGCCACGAGCGCGGCGCCTTCACGGGCGCGGTGGCCAGCCGGCCCGGCGTCTTCGAGCTGGCGAACGGGGGCACGGTCTTTCTGGACGAAATAGGCGAGCTGCCACTGGAGCTGCAGCCCAAGCTGCTGCGCGTGCTGGAGCAGCGCGAGCTGCGCCGCGTGGGCACGGGCCAGCTGCGCAGCGTGGACGTGCGCGTGGTGGCCGCCACCCACCGCGATCTGCGAGACGAGGTGGCCGCCGGCCGCTTCCGCGAGGATCTCTACTACCGCCTGGCAGTGGTGGAGCTGCACCTGCCGGCCCTGCGAGACCGGCTGGAAGACATCGCCCTGCTGGTGAACCACTTCATCCGCAAGGCGCGGCACAACCCGGGCGTGGTGGGGCTGGCACCCGAGGTGGGTGAGCTCTTCGAGAGCTATCACTGGCCGGGCAACGTGCGCGAGCTGCGCAACGTGGTGGAGCGCTCGCTGCCCTTCAGCGATGGGCCGCTGATCACCATCTCGGGCATGCCCGAGGCCATGCGCAGCGTGCCCGCACCCAAGGCCAGCTTCGTCCCAGGCGGGGGCATTCCCCCCGAAGAGGCGGGCGTGGTCGACAAGCCCTTCAAGGACGCCAAAGACCAGATCATCCAGGCCTTCGAGCGCCAATACCTGGTGGACCTGATCGAGCGCCACAAGGGCAACGTCAGCCGCGCGGCGCGGGCGGCCCACATGGACCGCAAGTCCATCGCCCGGCTGCTGAAGAAGCACGGGATCGGAAGGTAGCGCCTCAGGCCCTGCCCGCCACCAGCTCTGTGAAGCGCACCAGCTCCACCCGCGGCGGATCCGAGGGCTTGGCCTGGCGCAAGCGGTAGACGAAGCCTGGTTGCAGCTCGCCGACGGCCGCCCGGCAGCGCGCCACAGCGGCAATGTCAGCGCCTCGCTGCCGCAGCTCCGGCACGTCCGCCAGGCGCCCCAGGGCCTCGGCGCATGTGGAGCCCAACGCGACCCTGGTCCCGTCCAGGCCCCTGATCTCCCAGCTGCGGCCACCGTCGCCCGCCCAGAGCACGCTCCCGAAGGCGAACACGCCCACCATCCACCCCTCGCCGAAGCGCTGCTTGACGTGTTGGTCGAGGTTGTAGGTGCGCAGATCCATGTCGCGCCGCCCAAAACCCAGCAGCAGCAGCCAGCCAAGGCCGTAGCGACCGCCGTTCTGGGCGGCCAGCAGGGAAGCCACGGGCTGGGGCACGAAGGCCGGGTGGTCCACGCCAGGCGCCTCCATGTCCGCGGGCAGCACCTCGGCCAGCCGCCGCAGCGCGGCGCATGGATCGAACTGGTCCGGCTCCTCACCGGGCAGGGTGGCGTCGAACTTGACGGTGCCCTTCGACATCTGCTCGTCGAAGAGCGGGCGGCTGATGGGGGTGAGCTGGGGGGCAGGCCGCTCCTTGGCGCCTCCTCCGGCGCTGCTCATGCCGTAGGTGCCCACCGGGGCGTCGGGCTCCTGGTACTCCAGGTCCTCCAGGTCGGCGTCCGGTGGCTCGTCCGGCTCGGCCAGCGGCTCCTCTGCCGGCTGAGGGGGCGGTTCCTCCGCCTGTCGGAGGGGTGTTGGGGGGGCGCTGTCCGGGCTCGGCGCAGGGCGCGGCGCGGGCGCGGCTCTGCGGGGAGGTCGCAGCGGCTGCGACTCGCCGCCTCGGCGCAGCAGCAGGAGGAGCCCCATCAGGGCCAGCGCTCCCAGCCCCACCACCACCCAGAGTGGCAGGCCCCAGGAGCTGGCCTCCTCCTTGACATCCTCGACCGGCTCGACTGGGGGCGCCAGGGGCGCATCGTCCTGCACGGCCGGATCCGCCGGCGCCTCCACGTCCGCCTTCTCCAGCTCCTGCTCGAGCTCCAGCTCCGGCAGGGGCAGGACGTAGGCGTTGTGCTGACGGCAGGCCTGCGCCGTGTAGCGCACGCGCTCCGCCAGCTTGACCACCGCGGGCACGTCGGCTTCGTCCGCCCGCTGATCGAAGACCAGGCGCACGCCGCAGCGCCGCACCAGGCGCAAGCCCTCGCCCGCGCCCCCCTGCGCGTCGGTCCAGTGGTAGGCCAGCTTCACCATGGGCTCGGCGGGCGTGCGCAGCAGCGTGCCATCCAGCTGCTCCACCTGCAGCCCTGCCACCGTCAGCTCGGCTCGCAGCGCTGCCAGCTCCAGCTCGACTTCTTCACCCGACATGGGACTGAGCGTCTCGTCCTCCTGCGCCATCAGCGAGATGCGCGTTCCCTCCACGTCCACCAGCAGGTTGCCCTGGGCCTCCTCCGTGCTCCAGGCGCTGGGGAACTCCAGCTCGCAGTTGGGACAGTCCATCGCCAGCACCCGTGTGCTGGTGAGCAGCGCCAACAGCACGGCAGAACCCAAAAAAGGCATCGACCTGTCGCCTCCTCGCGGCCCGGAGCGCAGCCCCGGCGTCGTCTGCCAGTATGCACCAAGCGGCCGCGCAGATCACGATCTGCGCAGCAGCTTGCCCAGCAGACCCATGGGGCTGGGCTTGACCACCACGGGGCGCTGCCCAGCCCAGACCTCCCTGGCGAAGCCCGCCAGCTCCTCGGCGCGGGCCCGCCCCTGCCAGTAGCCATCCGCCAGCGCACGCCCCATGACCGCGGCCGGATCACGGCGCGGCGCATCGATGTTGATCACGGCCACGCGGTGCACGGGCCGCCCGTCTGTCTTCAGCCAACGGCAGCTGCGCAGGGCCTTTTCGGGGCGCCAGGGGTGTACGAAGAGCAGCGCCATGTCGGGCTGGACGGCGCGCACATGACGCAGCAGATCGGCCTCGGCCGGCAAGCCTTCCGGCGCAAACTGCGACCCCAGCCTGTCCACCAGGGCCAGCCGGCGGTGGTTCATGAAGTCCACCACCAGCACCCGTGGGCGGCGACCATCGAGGACGCTCAAGGTTCGCTCTCGGCGGCAGCGGCTGCGCGCGCCAGCTCGGCCGGCTCGAGCCCGAAGCTGCGGGCCAGCTCGGCCCACTCGCGGCGCGTCAAGCCGCTGGCCTCGCGGCTGATGGGCTTGCCGCTCAGCAGGCCGCGCAGCACGGCCACATCCTGCCTGGAGAGGAACACCGCCCCCAGGCGGTAGTCCTGGAAAGCCTCCCAGGTCACCGGCACCCAGTCTCGGACCAGGTCGGCGATGACCTGGGCGTAGATCCGGAACTCCCGCTGGGCGTGGGGGTGCAGCCTCAGGGAGAGGAAGTGCAGCAGGTTGTGCAGGTCTATCTTCCAGTACCACTGCGTGTAGGTGGACAGGCCCAGGTTGATGCGCGCCAGCTCGCGGGTCAGGGCGAACTCGTCCAGCAGGCGGTGGTAGGAAGCGTGGGCGGACAGGGCATCGTGCCGGAGCAGCTCCAGGGCCGCGGCGGCCTGCTGCGGGTCGAGGGACTCCCCCCTCCCCTGGCGGTTGCGCGCGCTCTGGTGCGCCAGGGCCTCCTGGGGAGGCAGGAAGAACTCCTGCTCCAGCACGGAGTAGCGCCCGCTGACCTCGTTCACGCTGGCCGTGCGATGCCGGATCCACTGCCGGGCGACGAAGATGGGCAGCTTGACGTGCAGCTTGATCTCGCACATCTCGAAGGGCGTGGTGTGCCGGTGGCGCATCAGGTAGCGGATCAGGCCGCGATCCTCTCTGCGCTGCCGCGTTCCCTGACCGTAGGAGACGCGGGCGGCCTGCACGATGGCGGCGTCGTCGCCCATATAGTCCACCAAGCGCACGAAGCCGTGGTCCAAGCAGTCCTGGGCCTGGTAGAGACGCTGCTCCAGGGCCATGACCGTCGGACGGGCGGTGGCGTGCCGTGCGGCACGGGCCGCGGCGATCTCCTCGACTGCTTTGGGTTCCAGGGTCATGGCTCGCTCGTTTTCCGACAAGGGGACGCAAGGATATAGTCCCTCCACTGCCGAGGTTCCAATCCTCCACCGGGAAGCGACCGCGGCCGCGAAGGGAGCACGAGATGGATGTGGAGGCGATGGTCACGCAAGCCATGGAGGCCCTGTCCCAGGGCGACCCGCAGAAGGCGCGCGAGCTCTTCGGTCAGGCCCAGCGCCAGGCCGGCGATCGCCCTGACCTGCTGCACGCCATCGGGGCCGTGGAGCTGCAGCTGGGGGCGCCGGGGGAGGCGCGCCCCCCCGTGGAGCGCGCCTTGGCCCTGCTCGAGGGCCAGCAGGATCCCCAGGCAGTGGAGATGCGAGCCCACTTCACCCTGACGCTGGGCGCCATCGAAGAGGCCCAGGACCGACCCGCCGCCGCCATGGCGGCCTTCGAGCGCGTGCTGCGCGACAGGCCTGGCGACTTCCAGGCGCAGTCCGCACGCGCCACCCTGCAGCTATCGCTGGGACAGCTCCAGCCCGCCCTGGAGGCGCTGAAGCGCCTCACGGAGTCCGGGTCCGAGCAAGCGGGCGCCGCCAGCGACGAGCGGGCCAAGATGGGCGAGTTCGCGAGCTGTCTGCAGCGCTGGCTGCAGTCCGACGAACATCCCCGCACGCTGCTGGAGGCCCACCGCGAGGGCTACTGCCGCTTCTTCGACCACCACGCCACCCAGATGGCAGAGAAGGGCTGGATCGCGGAAGCCGCGCGCATGAAGCGCGACCAGGACGGCCAGGTGGTGCTGGACCTGCCCCCGGGCGCTCGACCCTATGCGGGCGTCAGGGTGGACCTGGTGGACCCCGCCACTGGCCAGGCCGGCCAGGTGGGCGACCAGCCCATGGTAGTGGCCAAGCCCGGCTACCAGCCCCTGGCCAGCACAGCGGTGCTGCTACCCTGGCCGAATCGGCCCTTTCCCACCTACGTCTCCACCCAGGCCCCCTGGGACCAGCTGCCCATCCAGATCCTGCTGGAGCAGGGCGATCCGCTGCAGCTGCTGGATCCGGCTATCGGCCAGTGGTTCTCGGCCGGCTTCAACGGCGCCTTTGGCGCAAAGGACCAGGGCCGCTTCCACTACATCAGCGATCCGGAGCTGCGTGGCAGCGCCGCGGTCTACCACGTGGACCTGGGCCGCGCCCGCCTGGACGCCATCGACGACCTGCTGCGACGCCTGGGCGAGCTGCACGGCCGCCACCCCCTGCGCCAGGTGATCCTGGGTCGCGGGCACCTGGCCGGCTAGCCCACGTCTTTACTTGCGAATCCACCCTTTCCCGTGCAAGATCAAGCGCGCCCTGCTTCACCGAGGCACCCATGAACTCCCCTGTCCTGCCCTGCGCCCTCCTGCTCCTGCTCCCCGGCCTGGCCCACGCCTATGGCACCGAGCCCATCGAGCTGCTGCTCACCGAAGAGCTGGACCTGATGCCGAAGGAGCCCGTCTACACGACGGGCTACCTCCCCTCGGAGGACAGCTTCCTGGCAATCAGGTTCTCCCTGGAGGCCTCCGAGACGGCCCAGGTGGAGATGGAGACCCTGGCGGAGCTGACCTGGCCCGAAGCGGTCACGCTGGTCTGGACGCCCTTGCCCCAGACCGGCTGGCTGGCCCTCTACGGAGAGCTGGCCACCGTGATCGAGCTCAAGCTGGACGTAGCCGGCTACCAGGACGAGTGGGAGCTGGATCGGCGCAGCATCGAGGTGCAGGCCGAGACCGAGTTCGATCCCCTGGTGCTCTCCGACAGCACGCAAGACTCCGTCTACCTGGAGAACGAGGGCGACGGCACCACGCTCTTCGAGTACGATTTCACCGTCTTCGAGGTGGTGGGCATCACCCTGGACATCGACGTGGCCACCACCCTGGCCACCACCATGGCGGGCATCGAGATCGATCACGATGGCGAGGCCGTGCAGCTACTCGAGGCCGACATCATCCAGCTGGATGTGCCCGGCAACGGCTACATGGAGGTCACCTCCGAGTACCTGGCCTGGTGGGAGACGGCCATGCAGGTGCTGATCCAACCCGGGGTCGCGGTGAGCGCCCTGGGCATCGGCTACGAGTGGGACGACATCGTCGAGGTGGCGGTGGAGATGGGCGCCAACGAGCTGGAAGATCCCTTCGATCCCGTCACCTACGAGTTCTACCTGCCCGTGATGGAGGCGCCCGACGCCAGCTACGACTTCGGCGATCTCTACGTCGGCGAGTTGGCCAACTGGAACGTGGAGCTGGCCAACGGGGGCGTGGAGATCCTGGAGGGCGAGGCAACGGTCAGCGGCTCGGAGTACTTCTTCGTCTACCCGGGCAGCATCCTGGCCGACGCCGAGGACTACGACGGCCTGGTGGTCAGCTTCCAACCCGATTCGACCGGGGCCTTCGAGGCCACCTTGCTGCTGGCCACCAACGATCCGGCTGAGCCGGTCTACGAGGTGCTGCTGACGGGCACGGGCATCGAAGACATCGAAGACGAGATGGCCGTGCTGAACACCGAGGTGGGCTGCGGCTGCCATAGCCCGGGCCGCCGCGCCCATGCCCTGTGGTTGCTGGCTCTGGCTCCCCTGCTCATCGCGCGGCGACGCCGTCAACGTTAGCAGGGGCTCATGCAGATCGACTCCCTGCCCTTCACCGCCGCGGCGGCTGCCACCAGGATGGGTGCGGCCCACGAAGAGAACGACGACTGCTACTGCATCTTCGATGATCGATCCTCCTTGGTGGCATCCCTGCGCCGCGGCGTGCTCTTCGCCGTCTGCGACGGCGTCAGCACGGTGCCCGATGGCCGCTGGGCGGCTCGCCTGACCTGCGATCGCTTGAGCGCCTTCTTCGACGCGGACGTCTCCCCCAGCCACGACGGCCTGCTGCAGCTGATCAACGAGATCGACTGGGAGCTGCGCGGACGGGGCCCCGGTCGCGCGGCCTGCACCCTGTCGGCGCTCTGGCTGGCGGACGGCATCGCCCATATGATCCATGTGGGCGACTCGGACGTCTTCCGCGTGCGCAACGGCACCATCAAGGTCATCTCCGAGCACCAGAGCAGCGGCCGCCAGCTGGGCGCCTATATGGGCATGGGTCCACTGCTGAACGAAGTGGCCCAGGTCTGGCACCAGCCCCTCTTCGAGGGCGACCTCTTTGTGTTGGCCACAGACGGAGTCACGGGCCTGCTCAACAAGGACGAGCTGCTCGATCATTGGTGGAACGCCGACGGTGATCCCGAGTCCTGCGCCGATCGCATCATCGACCTCACCGAGGAACGCCAGGGGGCCGATGACGCAACGGTGATGATCGTGGACGTGCTGGCGCTTGAGGCGGACAGCGATGATTGAGCTGCCGCTGTTGCTGGCGCTGGCCTGTGCCCAGCAGGACCCCGCCGCCACGATCGGTATCGACGCGGCCACCCCTGCCCAAGAACCCGCCGCGCCCGCCGCGAGCCAACCCGCCCCCCAGGTGCAGCTGAGCTGGGAGGAGCGCTTCGCCGCGGTCAGGGAGAGCCTGGAGGAGCTGCGGAACGCCCACCAGGCCCGTAAGCAAGAAGCCGTGCAGCAGGCCTGGGAGAAGAGCTACCGCGAGCGCTTCGAGCCCCTGCTGGAGCAGCCCCTGCGCCGGCACGCGCCCCACCAGGACCTGGTGGCCACGGAGTACGCCTTCGGCCGCGTGCTGCGGGCCGCCGCCTCTCCCCGCGAACCTGCCATGCACGAGGCGCTGCAGGAGCTGGAGAGCAGCCTGGCTACCCTGGAGCAGGCGGCGGTAAGGCTGCCCCTGCCCACGCCCTGATCGGGAGCTGGGGCGAGGGTGCTGACTGTCGCACTGGGGCGCCCACGCCCGGGCAGGATCGGGCCGCAGCTGGAATTGACCCCCTCGTGAAGGCCCAGGATGGGCCACCACGAGCTGGCAAGCTTCTTGCGTATGGTATCGTCATCCCCTGACAAGGGAGCGAACATGCACCGCATCGCCGCCACGCTCATCGCGCTGATGGCCGCCCTGCTGCTCTCGCCCGCCGCGCGGGCTGAGGAGCCCTGCAGCAGCGCCTCCAGCGTCACGCAGACGGTGGCCGACCTGACGGCCGCAGCCGACACCCAGGGCAACGCCGAGCAACCCTACCAGCTGCCCGCTGGCGAGCTGACGGCTGAGGACCTGGAGAAGGCCTTCCAACAGCTGATGGAGGGCGAAAAGGGCATCATGGGCCTGTTCGGCCTGCTGGCCGACGACCAGGAGCGGACCATCTCCGGCGACGTGGTGCGCCAGATGTTCGAGAAGTACGGCGTGGAGCTGGACTTCCTGCCCCTGGACGCCCTGAAGGGCATCGTGGCCGTGGATGGCAAGGTGACCTTCCAGTTCGACTTCGGCGGTGCCAAGACCCGCGAGCTCAAGCTGCCGACCACCGAGCAGAAGGTGCTCGACAGCCGCTACCGGGACGATCCCACCCTGGTGCACCGCAAGAACCGCGTCAAGACCGTCACCAACAAGGGCAAGACCCTGCGCCTGAACCAGGAACTGGAGTTCTCGGTGAATGAAAACGGCCTGACCGGGCTGCGCGAGGGCGACCTGGCCGTGCACCACTGGCTGGCCGGTTGGGTGAACATCGACCTGCACTCCGAGCGGCACGAGGGGCGGACGGCCACCGACGACAAGGAGCGGCCTGTGCTGCAGACCGATGGCGAAGGCAACCCGCGCATCGAGAACAACCACTACCAGGTGCAGACCTACGACGACTGGGTGGTGCTGGAAGCCGCCGGACGCCGCATTGAAATCGGCGTGCCCGCGCTGCAGGACTGATCGGGCTCTGCTGGCCGCGCTGCGGCATGCTATCGTTCGTTTTCCCACCGCACGTGGAGGAAACGATGCGCGTCGAGCTGTCCGCCCTCGCCCTGTTCCTGCTCCTGGCCGCCTGCGACAGCGAAGAAGAGGAGCAGAAGCCCGACGACACGGGGCGGACCACCGAACCCCAGGACACCGAACCGCCCTACGAGTACGTCTACCCCGACGAGGATCGCGACGGCTACACGGCCGACGAGGACTGCAACGACAACGACTACCAGGACTACCCGGGCGCCGAGGAGCGCTGCGACGGCATCGACAACGACTGCGATGAGGAGATCGACGAGGACTTCGACGCAGACCTGGACGGCTACCTGTCCATGGAGGAGTGCAAGAAGGGCGACGACTGCGACGATGGCGACGCCGCCAGCTACCCGGGCGCCGACGAGGTGGCCTACGACGGCGTGGACCAGGACTGCGACGGTGCGGACCTGACCGACACGGACGGCGACGGCTACCCGGCGGAAGAGGCCGGAGGCAACGACTGCGACGACACGGATGCCGAGATCTACCCGGGCGTGGATCACGACGGCGACGGCTACGGCGCCTGCAGCGAAGACTGCGACGACACCGATGCCGAGGTCCATCCAGGGCAGTTCGACTGGTGGAACGACGGCCTGGACAACGACTGCGACGGCGAGGAGGAGTGGTACTACGAGTTCCTCGAGGCCGGCGTGGCCGTGGAGGGCAGCTCGGGCAGCGACGACCTGGTGGGCTACGGCATCGACGCCTGCGACCTGGACGAGGATGGCTTCAGCGACCTGCTGGTGGGCGCGCCCTTCGCCTCCAGCTACGCCGGCGACATCGGCATCTGGTACGGCAACGGCTCCATGCTCTGGACCGACGCCATGACCATGAACGACGCCGACACGCTGATCAGTGGCAATGGCTACGATTTCATCGGCTGGGGCGTGCTCTGCGGCGACGTGGACGGCGACGGTCACGACGACGTGGTCATCAGCCGCGGCGAGATCGACTACTCCTCCTACCAGGCCGACTTCGGGCTGCTGATCTACTACGGGGAAGGCAAGGCCTTCGATCCCTCGCTCAGCGACGCCCAGGCCGACGCCGAGCTCACCCTGGAGATGGGGGTCACGGCCGGCAAGCCCGTGGTCTACTCCATTCCCTTCCAGCTGGGCGATCTCGACGGTGACGGCGCGGCCGAGCTGATCGTCAACTGGAGCTCGGACAAGAACTACGATCCCAGCGCCCTGCTGGTGGTGGACGGCGCGCGCTACGAGGGCGCCCTGGCCCTGGACGACTACCTGTCGGACTGGTTCACGCCCAGCCAGGACTACTCCCTGGCCCGCGTGCGCGTGGTGTCGGACCTGGACGGCGACGGCAACCTGGACCTCTTCGCCGGAGAGGCCTACTACTACGAGGACGAGAGCGACACCGGGGATCCCGAGGGCCGGGCGAGCTTCACATCCGGCCTGCAGGGCTTCGACGGCGAAGCCATCACGGCCGCGGCCCACGCCCTGCTGGACGGCACCGACGATCTCTACTTCGGCTACGACATGGCCACGGGCGATTTCGACGGCGACGGCCTGGATGACGGCGCCATCGCCGCCATCGGCGACGCCACCGACTCGGAATACGGCGGGGGCATCTACGTCTACTCCGACATGGCCAGCTACCTGTCCGGCGCGCCGAAAGACCCCGTCAACGACGCCGACGGCCATATCTACGGCACCACCGCCAACGGCCTGCTGGGCTACCGCCTGCACGAGGCCGGCGATCTCAACGGCGATGGCTACGACGAGCTGCTGGCCTCGGAGTACTACGGGGGATCCTCCAACCAAGGGCGCATCTGGCTGCTCTCCGGCCTGCTGCTGAGCTACGAGCTGCCCGTGGAAGAGGCCGCCCTGCTGGCCTTCCAGGGCGACAACTCGGACAACTCCGTGGGCTACGACCTGGTGGGCGGTGTCGACTTCGACGGCGACGGCCTGCCCGACGTGGCCTACTCGGCGCCGGCCTGGGACAACAGCGACTCGACCCCCCAGTCCGGACGGGTCGCCGTCCACCTGTCCAGCCAGATGGGCTTGCCCGATTGAGCAAAGCCCAAGCAGCCGCTCAGCTCACCGCCGCCCAAATCGCCAGCAGCCGCTCCAGCAGCCCCTGCAGCTGGTCCAGCGGCAGCATATTGGCCCCATCGCAGAGGGCTCTCTCCGGATCCGGGTGCACCTCGGCAAAGATCGCGTCCACTCCCACCGCCACCGCGGCACTGGCCAGGGGTTGGATCATGGCCCGCAGGCCCCCGGTCCCACCCTGGCCCCGGGGCGGCACCTGGCAGGAGTGGGTGGCGTCCATGCAGACCGGCACGCCCAGGGCGCGCATCTGCGCCAGGCCCCGGAAGTCCACCACCAGGTCGCCGTGGCCGAAGCTGCTTCCCCGCTCCGTGAGCATCACGCCCGCAGCGCCGGCTGTACGCAGCTTGCCCAGCACGCCCGCCATGGCCTGGGGCGCCATGAACTGGCCCTTCTTGACGTTCACCGGCCGCCCGCTGGCGGCGCAGGCCAGCAGCAGGTCGGTCTGGCGACAGAGGAAGGCGGGCACCTGCAGCAGCTGGGCCACCTGGGCCACGGCCTCTGCCTGGCTGGGCAGGTGCACGTCGGTGGTGATCGGCAGCCCCGTCTCCCGTCCCACGCGCGCCAGCAGCTCCAGCCCGCGCTCCAGGCCCGGGCCCCGGAAGCTGTCCACTGAGCTGCGGTTTGCCTTGTCGAAGCTGGACTTGAAGATCAGGGGCACGCCCAGCGCGCCGCAGATGCGCGCCAGCGCCTCGGCCAGCCGCAGCAGCTGATCTTCGCCCTCCATGACGCAGGGCCCGGCTATGAGCGCCAGCTGCGGTCCTCCCAGGGTCACGGAACCCACCTGCACGGTCTGCACGCTCACCTCCTCAGCCCAGCCCGGCCTGGACCAGGTCGTGGATGCGCACCAGGCCCACCACGCGCTCTCGCTCATCCAGCACCGGCAGCACGCTGATCTGGCTGGGGCGGTCCTCCATCAGGGCCAGGGCCTGGCCGATGGGGGCGCTGGCGCGCACAGTCACCGGCTCCAGGCAGGCTATGTCGCGGGCCTTGGCCCCCAGGGCGCGATCGCCCAGGCGCTCCACGGCCCGCCGCAGGTCGCCGTCCGTCACGATGCCCGCCAAGCGCCCCTGCTGCACCAGCAGCACCGCCCCCAGACCGCAGCGCGTGATCTCTGTCAGCAGCTCCTGAAAGCCGGTCTGGGGCGCGACGCCAGGGGGTGGATGCATCACCCGCCCCACCGGCACGCTGTGGGCACGGCCCAGGGCTCCCGCCGGGTGGCTCCGGACAGGCTCGCCCGGCTGCTGGGCGCAGAGCGCCAGCACGTCCAGCACGGCCACCGTGGCCAGGAAGCTGGCGCTGGGCGGCCCCCGGGGATCGCTCTGCTGCCCGATGGGCAGCACCAGGGCGGCGGCGCGGCCCAGGCGGCTCTCCGGACGGGAGGTGACGGCCAGCAGCGGACAGGGAGCGCGCAGGGCCAACTCCACCACCTCGTCGCTCTCTCCCGAGCGGCTGATGGCCACCAGCAGGTCCTCGGGACGCAGCATGCCCTGCTCGCCGTGAGCCGCGGCCCCGGGGTCCAGCCAGGCCGCGCGCCGCCCGGCGGTGGCCAGGGTGGCGGCCAGCTTGCGCGCCGCGAGCCCGCTCTTGCCCGCACCCGTGGCCAGCACCAGGCCCTGGCAGGCGCGCAGACGCGCCACGGCCGCCGGCATGGCCGGCAGAGCGGCCCGGCGCGCGATGGCCAGGGCCTGCTCAAAGCAAAGAAACAGCGCTTCGGGCTCCATGCATCCTCGAGTTTTCACGAACAGACGAATTTTCGACCGAAGGAGCCGCCAGGCTCTGCGATACTGGCTTCTATCGCGCCATGGACCACCCCGCCGACGTAGCCAGCCGCTCGCCACGGGGCTACGGTATGCCACGGACTGATCTGGAGATGCGATGGAAGCAGCCCGCACCCGCTCACAAGGCTTCCCTGCCCTAGGTGTGGTCCTTCTCGCGGCGTGCACCCAGGAATACACCGCCGTTCGCCACAAGGCAGTGCTCGTCACTGACCCCCTGGTGGAAGCCGGACGGGTCGCCGTGGGCGACCGCCAGTCCTTCAGCATCGAGCTGCGCTCCATCGGCGCCGGGCCGGTCACGGTGCGCGACATCACGATCGAGTCGGATGAAGGAGATGAGGCCTTCGTCCTGATGGACTGGCTGCCAGAGGGCGCCACCGAGCTCACCCTGGACGGCGGCAGCGAGGACGCGCCCAGCACCGCCATGGTGGAGGTCAGCTTCCGCCCCGAGGATCCCGGATACTTCCGCGGCCTGATGACCATCGAGTCCAACGACACCGAGGTGGAGGACGGCATCTGGAAGGTGGCCCTGCGCGGCGTGGCCCTCTACCCCTGCGGTGCCATCGCCCCCGGCTTCCTGGACTACGGAGTGGGTGCCTCGGGGGGCTACTTCCCCGGCTACGTCGAAGTCTTCAACTGCGGCCAGGTCACGCTCACCATCGCCGGCTTCGAGGAAGACTCGGCCAGCTTCCAGGTCTACACCCCCGATCCGGTCTACGTGGTCCCGGGCGAGTCCGAGATCATCGAGGTGGGCTGGGAGCCCGGCAGCCTGGATGCCGACTCAGCCACCATCAGCTTCATCACCAACGACCCCAACCACGAGCACGTGGTGCAGGCCGTGGGCAACGACTGCAGCGAGTCGGCCAACGAGACCTGGGACGCCGACAACGACGGCTGGTTCGTCTGTGGCGGCGACTGCGACGACACCGACGCTCAAATCAGCCCCGAAGACGTGGAGCGCAAGAACGGCTACGACGACGACTGCGACGGCGAGATCGATGAAACCACCGACTCCGTCAGCGTAGACGATGACAATGACGGCTACACCGAGACCGAGGGCGACTGCCACGACGGCGACCCCACGGTCAGTCCCGCTGGCATAGAGGTCATCGACCAGGTGGACAACGACTGCAACGGCAAGGTGGACGACGGCACGACCTGGTACGACGACGACGCCGACGGCTTCGCCGAGCGCGAGGGTGACTGCGACGACGACAAACTGCTGATCTACCCCCGGGCCCAGGAGACCATCGACGAGCAGGACAACGACTGCGACGGCGACGAGGACGAGGGCGGCCTGGACTACGACGACGACGGCGACGGCTACGCCGAGAACGAGGGCGACTGCGACGACGCCGATCCCTGGTCCTACCCCCTGGCCATCGAGGACTGCGACGAGACCGACAACAACTGCGACGATGTCGTGGACGAGGACGAGGCCTGCGCCTACCTGGTGCAGCGCGACGAGGACACCGGGCTGGACGATGAGAGCCCCGGCACCTGCTCGGCTGCGCCCGCCGCGGCGGCCGCGGGCCTGCTCTGGCTGGCAAGCCTGGGCCTGGCGGTTCGCAGGCGTCGGGGATAGCGCCCACCCGATCCTGTAGCAATTGTAAAAGCTCTTCGCGCAGGCCACTACCAGGGATCCAAGCGTCTAACTTAGGCCACGAAGTTGCAGAGGCCGTTGATGACGCATTTCTCCCTGTTGGCAGACAGAACGGACGCAGGCTTGCCCATAGAGGTGGCGGAAATTCGGGATCCCGACTCCCCGCTGATCTCGGCCCTGCTGGACATCGACCTGATGACCCACAGCGAGCCGCGTCTGTCGCGGCACGCCGCCACCGAGCTGATCAGCGAGGGGCGCGTCTTCCTGCTCCGCGTCGGCGACCTGCCCTGCGGCGTCTGCTGCCTGCTGCGCAGCTGGAGCCGACCCGACGAGGCCAACCTGACCTACCTGGCCATCCGGCCTGGCTTCCGCGGCCAGCTGCTGGGGCAGCACTTCCTGCAAGAGCTGCTGGATCGCCTGCGCCGCGAGGGCGTGCGCGCGGTCTCGGCCCGCGTGCGTCGCGAAGGTCCCAACGGCCGCCTGCTCTGGCGTTGCGGCTTCACCCCGGACGCCGGCGGGGGGCGCATGCGCAGGCTACTGGCAGCACCTGAGACGGCTGAGGCCTTGGCGTCGTCGGGATAGCCCGCGCTACTCCTTCAGCTCGCAGCCCTCGCAGCTCGCCTCCTGGCAGCCGTCCGCCTGCTGGCATCCGCGGGCGCCCTCCACCCCGGGCTGCCCCGAATCCTGCCGCTGGATCCAACGCTGCAGCAGCACCCACAGCCCGCAGGCCAGGGCCAGGCCAAGGACGGCCAGCAGGTGAGTGGCCAAGGGAGCCTAGCCCGCGGCGAACAGGCCCGCGAAGCCCATGAAAGCCAGCGACAGCAGACCCGCGATGATCAGGTTCATGGCCGTGCCCCGCACCAGGGCCGGGATGTCCGACAGCTCGGCCTCTTCCCGCAGGCCCGCCATCAGCACCAGAGCCAGGGTGACGCCGGCGCCGGCGCCCAGGGCATAGATGAGCCCCTGGCCCAGGCCGTAACCCTTGTTGGTCATGAAGAGAGCCAGGCCCAGGATGGCGCAGTTGGTGGTGATCAGGGGCAGGAAGATGCCCAGGGCCCGGAAGAGCTCGGGCGAGAGCTTCTTGATCACCATCTCCACGAACTGCACGGTGCTGGCTATGACCAGGATGTAGCTGATCAGCTTCAGGTAGGGCGCGTAGATCAGCACGAAGCTGTTGAGGAACCAGGCGCAGAAGGCGGTGATCAGCATCACGAAGATATTGGCCAGGCCCAGGCGGAAGGCCGTGGTGATGCGCCCAGACACGCCGAAGAAGGGGCAGAGCCCCAGGAAGTAGGACAGGGTGAAGTTGTTGATCACCAGCGCGCCCATGAAGATGCCCAGGTACTCGCCCATCAGCCCTCCCCTCCCCTATCCCGCGAGGAGCCGCCGAAGATCCTCAGGCGCTTGGTCCGCAGGTAGTTGAAGAAGAGCAGAATAAGGCCCAGCATGATGAAGCCGCCAGGTGGCAGGATCATCACCACCCAGGGCTCGAAGGCCGGCCCGAACAGGGGAAAACCGAAGAGCGAGCCGCTGCCCAGCACCTCGCGCACGCCGCCCAGGCAGAGCAGGGCGAAGGCGAAGCCGGCGGACATGCCCAGGGCGTCGGCCACGGCGCGGCGCACCGTGTTGCGGGAAGCGAAGGCCTCCTGGCGCCCCAGGATCAAGCAGTTGACCACGATAAGGGCGATGAAGGCGCCCAGCTCGCGGTGCACGGCGGGCACCGCCGCCTTGAGGGTGAAGTCGGTGACCGTGACGAAGGTGGCGATGATCACGATGTAGGTGGAGATGCGCACCTGCTTGGGGATGTGCTTGCGCAGCAGGGACACCAGCAGGCTGCTGCCGGTGAGCACGAAGAGCGTGGCGGCGCCCATGGCCAGGGCGTTGATGGCCGAGTTGGTGACCGCCAGCATGGGGCACATGCCCAGCACCTGGACGAAGACGGGGTTCTCCTTCCAGAGTCCCTTGACGAACTCGGCGTAGGCCTGCCCCGGCGTGGCCGCGCGCAGCGGGTTCGAGTCGGCCACGGCTACCTCCCCTCTTCCGATCCGGCCTCGGGCAGCCTGGGCAGCCACTGGGCGTTGCCGGCGTTCAGGATCTTGACCACTGCCTTGGACGAGATGGTGGCGCCCGTGATGCTATCCACCTCGTTGGCCGCCCGCTTGGCGCCCTCGGGCACGGCCACGATCTGCGGGTCTACGGCCAGGGCTTTGAAGTTGTCCAGGAAGTCCTGGTCCTTGGCGATCTTGTCGCCCAGCCCGGGCGTCTCGAGGCTATCCAGCACCTGGAAGCCCACCACCTGCCGCTGCACCGGGTCGTAGCCGTAGATCACCCGGATGGTGTCCTGGAAGCCGTTTCCAGCAGCGGGAATGGCGTAGCCTACCGAGGCGCCCTGATCGTCCAGCCCGCGGTAGATGGCCGGGCCTTCGGCGTCCTCCGCGGCCTGGGCCAGGGCTGCGCCCTGCACGGTCAGCTTCTGTATCTCGACGGTGCCAGGCAGCACCTGGAAGACCGCCTCCCGCAGGGCGCGGGCGTCGTTGGCATCGATGATGGGCAGGGTCAGCTCGTAGACCGCCACCAGGATCAAGCCCGACAAGAGGCCAGCCAGCCCCAGCGTGCCCACCAGGCGCAGGCTGCTGGGCTCAGCGGCCGCCACGTTCCCAGCCTCGCTTTCCGCCGCGCTCACGGCTTGCTCCCTTTGCTCGCACGCTTGCCGCGGCCGAAGGGGCGCGGCTGGAAGGCGCGGTTGATGAGGGGCGTAGCGGCGTTCATCAGCAACACAGCGTACATGACGCCCTCGGGCAGACCGCCCCATAGACGGATCAGCACCACCAGCAGGCCGATGCCGAAGCCGTAGACCCAGACGCCCAGCGGCGCCATGGGCGAGGTCACGGGGTCGGTGGCCATGAAGACCGCGCCCAGCATCAAGCCGCCCGAACCCAGCATGAACCAGGGAGGCGGGTAGCTGCCCGGCTGGAGGGCCCAGACCAGGCCCGAGATGAGCGCCACCGTGAGCAGGATGCCGACCGGGATGCGCCAGTCGAAGGCGCGCCGCAGCAGCAACCAGGAGCCGCAGAGCAGGATCAGGGCCGCGCTGGTCTCACCCAGCGAGCCGGGCGTGTCCCCCACCAGCAGCGCCAGCAGCTGCGTGCCCTCGTTCTGGAACTTCATCAGGCCCAGGGGCGTGGCCGTACTGACCGCGTCCACCGGCGCCCGCATCAAGGGCACGGCCAGATTGCTGGCGTAGACCGCCGCGTCGCTGGCGCCCTGGGGCGACCAGGTGGTGATGGCCGTAGGGAAGGCCGCCTGCAGGAAGGCGCGCCCCACCAGGGCCGGGTTGAAGAGGTTGTGGCCCAGGCCGCCCCAGACGACCTTGCCCAGGCCCACGCCAGCCACACCCCCCAGAAAAGCCATCCAGATGGGGAAGCTGGGCGGCAGGGTGAGGCCCAGCAGCAAGCCCGTGAGCAAGGCGCTGCCATCGCGCAGGCCGCTCCCTTCGGGCCGATGGCGCTGGAAGAACCACTCGGTGACCACTGAACCCGCCACCGCCCCGCCCACCACCAGCACGGCCGCCACGCCGAAGTAGAAGATGGCGGCCGCCAACACGGGCAGCAAGGCCAGCAGCACGTCGCGCATGATGCGGGGCGTGTCCACCGGCCCCCGGTCGTGGGGCGATGTGCGCAGCAAGAGCTGGGGGGCCCGTTCCTTCATGACACGGCCTCCCGCTGGCGCTTCTGTTGCAGCTTGCGGATCTCGCCCTTGGCGATGCGGAAGTGCTGCACCAGGGGGATGCGCGAGGGGCAGATATAGCTGCAGGCGCCGCATTCCATGCAGTCCAGCACGTGGTGCGCCTCCATCTGCTCGAAGCGCTCCAGGCGCGCCAGGCGCCCCAGGCGCGAGGGGTTGAGGAAGCAGGCACAGGCATCGAGGCAGCGACCGCAGCGGATGCAGGCGTACTCCCTTGGCTCCCGCAGATCGCATCCGCGGAAGGCCAGGATGCCGCTGGTGCCCTTGAGGACTGGCACGTCCAGGCTGGGCAGGGGCAGGCCCATCATGGGACCGCCCATCAGCACCAGCTGCAGGTCGGGATCCACGCCGCCGCAGGCCTCGAGCAGCGCGCGCACAGGCGTGCCCAGCGGGACCAGCAGGTTGGCGGGCTCGGCCACGCCGGGTCCCGAGACCGTGACGAGCCGCTCCACCAGGGGCTTGCCGCGCAGGAACCAGTCCGCCACCGCGGCCATGGTGCCCACGTTGTTCACCACCATCTGTACGTCCAGCGGCAGCTTGCCCCCAGGCACTTCCACGCCGGTCAGAGCGCGGATCAACATCTTCTCCGCTCCCTGGGGGTACTTGACCTTGAGCGTGACCACCCGCGGTCGCGGCTGGCCCCCGGCGCCCGCCTCGATGGCCCCCTGCAGGGCCTGCACGGCGTCGAGCTTGTTGCCCTCCACGCCCACCACGACCTCGTCCACGCCCAGCAGCTGGGCCACGATGCGCGTGCCGTCGAGCACATCGCGCGTGCGCTCCAGCATCAGCCGATGGTCGCAGGAGAGCCAGGGCTCGCACTCGGCACCGTTGATCACCAGACGCCGGATGCCCCCTCCCTTTCCTGCACCGGGCCCCTCGGGCAGGCTGTACTTGACGTGGGTGGGAAAGGCCGCGCCGCCCATGCCCACGATGCCCGCCGCCTGCACACCCTCCACCAGCTGCTTCGACTCGAGCCCCTTCCAGTCGCCCACAGGCCGCGCCGGCAGCTCCTGCTGGTCGAAGGCATCGGCCTGGATGCGGATGGCCGTGTCGATGCGGCCGTCGGGCAGCCGGCAGGGCCCCACGGCCAGCACGGTGCCGGTGACCGGCGCGTGCAGCGAGGTGGAGACGAAGCCGCCGGGCTCGGCGATGCGCTGCCCCCGTCGCACCCGCTCTCCAGCCACCACCAGGGGGCGCGACGGGGCGCCGATATGTTGGCGCAGCGCCAGCTCGTAGCGCTCCATGAAGGGCAGCCGCTGCGAAACCAGGCCGCAGGTGGCCTCCTTGCACTCCGCTGGGTGCACCCCGTGTCGAAAGCTGGGCAGGCCTGCTCCCATGATGCGCTCAGTCCTCCCCTGCGCCCGGCTCATCCTGTGATCCGTAGCCCGCCAGGACCTCCAGGCCCTGGCGCACGCGCTGCGCCAGCTCCTGTCCCAGGTCGTCCCTCAAGGTCCCCAGCTCGGCCAGGTGGCGCGCCTCCAGGTCTGCGACGCGGCGCTGGTAGTCCTGCTCCAGCTGCGTCTCCAGCTGCTCGCGCACGCGCGCCGTGAAGGGGGTCACCACGCCGGCCAGCTCCTGCAAGGTGCTCCAGCTGCGCAGGCGCTCCTCCACCATGGCGGCCAGGGCAGGCGACACCGCCAGGCGCTGTTTCTCGGGCCCGGAGGTCTCGTAGGCGAAGGGGGTGCGCCCCAGGCGCTCATGGCGGGGCAGCTCGAACCAGGCCAGGAAGTGGATGGGCTCCTTCTCCTCGCCAGTCAGAGGCTGAAGCAGGGGGGCGAAGCGGCGCTCGGTCAGGACCCAGCGCAGCACCGAGATGACGTGCCCGTCCTCGTCGTAGGCCCAGGCATCCTCCAGGGCCGGGTTGCCATCCAGGTGCAGGCAGGTGCCGAAAATGCCCCCCTCGGCGGGATCGTAGCGGAAGAGGGGGAAGGCGCGACTCTCCACGGCCAGCTTGGCCTGCGCCATACCCCGCTCCATCGGGAAGCCGTGCCGGGCCGGGCTGGGCGCGTGGACGCGCATCAGAGCCGGACCGGCGCAGCCCAGGGCGCCGGTCAGCCCATCGAAGAGCTGCCGGGGATGGGCCACGGAACCCTGGTGCACGAAGGCCCGCCGCTGGCCCAGCGCCAGCATGCCCACCTCGCCCAGGGCGCCGCTCCATCCGGAGCCCACCTCGTCGGGATCTTCGGTCAGTCGGCCGCGCTGCAGGCCCAGGTCCAGGTCGGCCAGCACCAGCACCTTGATCGGCAGATCCTGGTCCAGCACCGTAGCCAGGGTGGAGAGGTTGCGCCCGATGAGCGAGGCCTCGTTGCCCACCACGACCACCGGCGGCACCAGGGCCCGTTCCTCGGGGCCGAGGTCGCGCCAGGTGAGGCGGGACAGGCGTCGCGCCTCGCGCTCGGCCTCTCTCGGCCTCTCCAGCACGGCGCGCGCCTCGAGGATCAGCCGCAGATCCTCCAGCACGGTGCGGATCTGCCCCCCGATCAGGCCGCGCGCCAGGTGGATGCCCTCGCCGCTGCCAGCCACGACCACCGGCACGTGGAAGGGATTGTCGGGGAAGGCGCCCGCCCAGGCCGCTGCGGTGCCGGGCTCGATGGCCAGGGCCACCCGCGCCCGACCCATGCCGTCGGGGCCCTCTGCCAGCCGCCAGCGCAGATCCTCGAGGCGCGCAGAAAGATCGGCCAGTCGACGCAGGCGAGCCACGTCCACCCGGCCCTTCTCTCCCACCTCCTCGACGCGCGCCAGCAGCTCGGACAGGTTCAGCTCCTGGTGCCGCACGCCCGTCAGGCCGCGCGCCAAGGCGCTGGCGTCGTCCCCGGGCAGGGCGTCGGACATATGCTCGCGGATGGCCTCGGAGAGCCGCACCTGCAGCCCCTCGATCAGCTTCAGCTGGCCCTGCAGGCGGGGCTGCAACACGTACTCGGCCGCGGCCAGCATCAGGCGCACGGCCACCTTCTCTCCTGAGCCGGCCTCGGCGCTGTCGCCCCCGCCGAGAACCATCAGGCAGTGGCGAGAGAGCAGCATGCCGGCCAGGGGCCCCACCTCGGCGTGCTTGCTGACCCGCGCGATGGTGGTTCCACGGGTATCGGGCATACGCTCCCAGCGCTGCCAATCCTCACGCGCCCGCGCCACGTCCTCAGGGGTCTGGGGCTTGGAGCTCAACGCGCCGCTGCGGCAGCTGGCCAGGCAGACATTGCAGCCCTTGCAGGCATCGGCGCTGATGGCCAGAGACAGCAGCTCGCCCGTTCCGCCCGTGTGACGCTCCGGATCCGCGAAGAAGGGCTCGGTGACAGCCACGGGCAGGCCCTCGACGTGGACGATGGCGTCCTCGAAGGCCTGCCGCAGGTCCCGCTGGCGCTCGGCGGGCAGCTTCATGCGCGCCTCCAGCCAATCGAAGGCCTCACGCAGCGCCTCCCCGGCCGTCGCGGGCGCTTGCTGCGCACGGGCTACCTGCTTGCCCAGCTGCCGTGCCAGCTTGTTGATGACCTGGCGCAGTGACTCCACCTCTTTCCCGCCGGCGGTCGCCAACGCCATGGCCCCCTCCAGCAGCGGCCCGGCGGCCAGGGCGACCACGCCGATGGCGCCGTCGGGGCAGGCGGACCAGCAGCGACCGCAACCCAGACAGGTAGCGGGATCCCAGCAGGGCAGGGCGTCGCGCACGATGGTCATGTCGTTGAAGGTGGAGGTGAGCGGAGGGATGGTGCCCGCCGCCAGGTAGGGATCGGGCAGCAGCTCGTCCGAGCGTTCGTCGCGGAAGAGAACGCCCACCTGGTCCCAGAAGCGGGGCAGGCCGTCGAAAGTGCTGTCGCTGCGCGTGAAGTAGCGCACGGCCAGGGGGGTGCTGCGAGCCAGGGCCAGGGCACCGGAGGCGCTGGGCAGGGCCTTGAGCGGAGCCAGCTGCTCGAAGCCGCGCTGGAAGATCCCCAGGCGTCGCTCCGCCTCGTCTTCGGGCACGGAATCCAGCAGCTTGCGTCGCGCGGCCAGCACCTTCTTCACTGGAGGCAGGGGAGCTCCAAGCTGCCCCAGCGCCCGCAGCAGCCCACCCAGCAAGCGCTCGTGGAAGCTGGGGGAGCGCAGGCCTTCTTCGCTGGAGACCGGGTAGATGGTGACACCGCGCGCCCGCAGGCCGTGCCAGATCTCCGCCGTGTCCAACACGTCGCCCCGCACCAGCTCGTCGGCGACGAGCACGATGCCCCCGTCCCGCACGTGGGCCAGGGGATCCCGCAAGTCGCGGGGAGAGAGCGCCAACACCAGGGCCGCGTCGGCGGTTCCCCCATCGCCCGGATCCGCTGCGTTGGGCGAGTGGAAGACCAAGTCCACACAGGGCGCGTTCCAGCGCTCCCAGGACTCGCCGGAGCGGCCCCGAACGCAACCGCCCAGCACCGCCCGCAGCAGGGCTGCGCAGTCAGCGGCCAGCTCCCCGCCCGCCTTGCCCGCGATGCGGTGCACGGAGACGGCCAGGCTGCCGGGAGGCCGCACATCCAGGGCCTCGGCGCTGCGCAGGCCAGGGGCGCCCATGCCGGGCCAGGAGCGCGCCAGCTGGTCCAACAGCGCCTGACGCTTGGGGTACGCGGTGGAGACGCGCTGGAACTCGACACCCAGGTAGACCAGGGGGCGGCCGCCCCCCTGCAGCTCCTCGGCCAGGGCCACCAGGTCGGCGGCCCGCAAGGGGTAGCCCCCCAGGCCGTAGACCGCCGCGTGCAGGCGTGGCAGCTGATCGGCGGAGACCGCCGGCAGCCCCTCGTGGGCCTGGACACCGAAGCGTGCGTTCTCCATGGCCCGGTCCAGGCAGGCGCGGATCTCGCGCAACAGCGGGGGATCGGTGGACAGCGGCGCGTCGGCGCGCTCCAAGACGGCCACGGCCTTGCGCCCCTGCAGCAGCTCGGCCAGGCGGGCCGCTGGGAAGGGCCGCAGGCCCAGCAGCGAGATGACGCCCAGCTTCATGCGCTTGCTCTGGCGCAGGTGGTCCGCCACGGTCTCCACCACTTCGCAGGCGGAGCCCTGGGCCACCAGTACGATCTCGGCGTCCTTCATACGGTGCTCGCGCACCAGCTCGTAGTGCCGCCCGGTGAGCGCGCCAAAGCTCGCCAGCGCCTCGTCGAGCAGGGGCAGCAAGGTGTCCCAGCCATAGGGCCGGCGGGCTGCCGCGCCCAGGGCCCAGACGTCGCGTCCCTGCACCGCCCCGTGCAGCACGGGTCGTTCCAGGTCGTACCAGCGGGGCACCCGGCGCCGCTGGCGCCCGAAGAGCAGCTGCTGGGCCATGGTGGGCGAGGGCACCACGTCTTCCGGCCGCCCCAGGAAGCGCTGCACGAGCTCGAAGCCCGGCAGGCGTACATCCTGGGTGACCGCCGCGGTCTGCTCCTCGTCCATGCCCACCAGCACGGGCTGCAGCGCCTGCTCGGCCACGCGCCGCCCAATCAGCGCGAAGTCCGCCGCTTCCTGCACGTTGCGGGCGAAGAACTGCAGGGCGCCGGCATCGGCCACCACGTGCCAGGCCTCGTGGCCGCTGCCGCGCGCACCGGCGTGGGCGTGTAGCGCACGGGCCACCACGTGCACGACCACGGGCAGGTTGCGCCCCGCCGCCGCGGTCAGCAGGTCGCCCAGGGCGGCCAGGTTGGGGGCGGACAGGAAAGCCGAGGCGCGAGCGCCGCTCAAGGACATGCCCATGGGGCCCGCCAGCACACCACGGGGTGTGGGGGCGGTGAGATAGCCCAGGGGTTGGCCGAAGAGGTTCACCTCTTCGCGCCAGCGCTCTTCTTCCCAGGCGCGGGTCAGGATGTCCGCCGGCGCTCCGGCGCCCAGGCCGGCCAGCTCGGCCACGCAGGCCTCGGTGACGGCTACAGCGGCCGCGCCGCGCAGGGAGGTCTCCAGGCCCGCCAGGGCAGGCGGAGCCTCGGAATCGGTCCCCAACAGGGAACGTAGCAGGCTCAAGCCTTTCTCAACCAGTCCCGGCATAGGGCCTCCGTGAGGGTGCAACCCGTTCTTCGAGATCGAACTGGGCGCCACGCACCCATCGTATGGCCCCGGTGGGGCAGCGCAGCGTGGCCTCGAGCGTGGCCTGGCGCCAGGCGTCGGGGTCCACCGCGGCCAGATCCCCCTGCATGCGCACCACGCCTGGCAGGGCGTCGGCGGCGCAGCGCCCGCAGCCGTCGCAGGCCACGCGACAGAGCGCGCGGGCATCGTCGCCCGCCAGGGGCAGGCTGCACTGCACCAGCAAGGGCTGGGCCAGGGGCAGGATCTCCAGCAGATTCCGGGGGCAGGCTTCGACACAGGCCTTGCAGGCCGTGCACCGCTCCACGTCCACCTGCGGCAGGCCATCCTCGTTGATGCGCAGCGCCTCGAAGCCGCAGGAGCGCTGGCAGTCGCCCAGCCCGAGGCAGCCCCAGGTGCAGCCCTTGCCCCCACCCCCTACCAGGACCGCCGCCCGGCAGCTGCGCAGGCCGTCGTAGCGCGCCACCTGGCGCGCCTGGGCCGAGCCTCCGGCGCAGTGCAGGCGTGCCACGCGCTTCTGCTGGCGGCCGGCCTCCACGCCCAGCAGATCGGCGATGGCCTCCACGCCCTCTGGGCTGGAGACCGTGCAGCCGGAAGGGGCCTGCCCGCCCGCCGCCACCGCTTCGGCGAAGGCGCGGCAGCCGGGCTGCCCGCAGGCGCCGCAGTTGGTGCCGGGAAGCATGCCCTCCACCTGCTCGACGCGCGGATCCTCGGCGACACGCAGGAAGCGATAGGCCACCGCCAGCACCGTGGCGAAGACGAGCCCGAGGCCGGCCATGATCGCCGCTGCCAGGACCACGCTCGACATCGCTCTTCCTCCTGCGTAGCGCCGCAGCTCCCAGGAGCCTAGTTGAAGGGCTGGGCCCGGGCTACTAGCTCCTCGAGCCCCGCCTCGCTGGGATCAAGGGGTTTGCCGGGGTGGATGCAGCGGGCCGGGCACTTCTCGGCAGCCAGCACCAGCTGGGCGAAGCTGCCCGCGCCCGGATCGCCTACATAGGCCTGCTTGTTGGCGTTGTAGAGGAAGAGCTGCGGGTTGAGCGCGGTGCACTCGTTGCAGCTGGTGCAGAGCGGGGTGTCGATGTAGGGCTCGTCGAAGGAGAGGTCCTCTTCTTCCTCCTCCTCGACCGGGGCGCTGGGCTCCGGCGGCGAGCCGGGCTCTGGCGGCGCACCAGCCGCCGCAGGCACGGCAGCGACGGAGGCGCGCGGGGCGCCGGCCACGGGGGCCTGCGCCACCCCGAAATCCCCTGTCACCAGGGCCTGGGCCAGGCGCGACAGGGCCTCTCCTGCCTCGTCGCGGCGCACCCGCTCCAGCTCGGCCTGGAAGGCGGCCTCTGATTGGGCGAGCTCCGCTTCGGCCTGCGCGCGCGTCTCGCGTCGCGCCTTCTCTGCCGCGCGCACGGCGTATTCGTTGTTGATGCCGGCCATCTCCTGCAGCGTGCGCCAGAAACCGAGCCGATCGCGACATGCCAGGGCCAGCCGCCGGCTGATGGCCAGCCGGTGCAGCTGCCTGTCCGCATCCGCGACCCAGATGTAGGGCACCTTGCGGGCCGCCGCTTCGGACTCCAGCCTGGTCCAGGCATCGACCGACACCAGGTCGCCAGCGGGGCAGTCCTCGGAGATGGACTGAAAATCCCCGTGGTAGATGGGCTCCAGCAGGGCGTAGTCGGCGAAGGTGAAGGCCAGCTCCAGGGAGCTGGCCTGGCCGTCGTGGGTCAGACAGGGCAGCTCGTAGACCGGCCAATCGGCCAGCGGCTGGGTGTTGCCCTCGAAGTTGAGCCGCGTGGCCCAGCTGTCGCCCGCCTGCGGCTCGTAGCGGAAGAAGGGATGGGCGCGGCTCTCGATGGCCGCGCCGGCGTGCAGCCAGGCGCCCAGGCGCGGGTACCTGCCGCCGAAGGTCAGCCCGGAGGCTATGACGTGCAGCGAGGCGCGCGTGGCGTCCAGGCCGCGACGGATGCTCTCCATCAGGTGCCCAGGGCGAGCGGCCGAGGACTGCTCCACCATGGCCTCGCGATGGCTGACGCCCAGGTAGCCCAGCTCGAGTCGAAAGCCCGAAAAAGGCCCCTCGCCTGGCGTGCCACCGGGCGTGCCAGCCGACTGGACCATGGCGGCCACCTGCACTGGACGCCCAGAGAGCAGCAGGCGCGAGAGCGAAGTCATCCCGCTGTCGGGCAGGCTGCGGGCATCCACCAGCGCCACGATGGGAGGCAGCAGGCGCATCTCCTGGGCATCGAGATCCGCCCAGCGCAGGTTGGTCAGGATGGGGCTGTGGCAGATGGGCTCGTACTCGTCCACAACCTCGAGCTCGGCCACGCGGGCGGCCCAGAACAGGCGCGCCATCCTGGTGGCGTTCTGATCGAAGAGCTCCATGGCCCGTTGGCAGGAATCCGCGGCGCTGAACACCCGGGTGTTGGGCTCGCCCTGGAGCCACTCGGCCGCCATCTCGCCGCTGCGCACCACGGTCAGCGTGGGCGCATGTTCCTGGGCGAGGTAGCCCTCGAGCACCTCGAGCACCTCGCCGATGCGCTCGCGGCGCCGGGGCCGCATGGGCACCGAGCCGCGCGGGGCGCCCATCACCTTGGACAGCGCCCCCGTGTTCAGGAACTGGCTGGCCACCCCGCCCAGGGCGTCTTGCAGGGCCTGGGAGCCGCGCGCAGCGCTGGTCTTCTGGTACTCCACCTGCAAGATGGCCCGCAGCTGCACGCAGAGCCGCTTCACGCGCTCGCGGAAGCGGGCGTAGCGTGGAGGCAGGCGGTTGCGCACCGCCTGCAGCAGCAGGTGCATGGGGACCTGCTCCACCAGGCCCAGCAGGCGGCTGCCCGGCGGGACGTTGTCGAGGAAGCGCTGCAGGTCGTGCCGCAGATCCTGCTGACTCTCGCCCTTCAGGGCCAGCTCGGCCTCCAGCTCGCGGGCGGCCTCGGCCAGCAACGGCCGAGCCAGGACCGGCGCCACGCGCCCCTCCATGCCCCGGCTCACGATGCGCTCCAGTCGCGCGAAGTTGTCCCGCAGGATGCGGGCGTCATCGGGCTCGCTGGCGAAGCCCGCCACGTTGGACTTCAGGAAGTTCCAGAAGGTCTCGAAGAGGTTGTCGGGCGCGGCCAGAGCAGGGGGGTAGAGGAACAGGGGGTAGGCCGTACGGATGCGGCTCTGGTCGCGGAAGCCGAAGAGCAGCGCCGGCAGGTAGTCCCAGCGCGGTTCCTCGCAGGGCTCTTCCTGCGGCCCCACCACGTGGAACTGGCGCAGGGCGCGGATGGCGGCATCGGCCACCGGCTGGTCCGCCTGGGGCCCTGGAGGGGGCAGAACGGGCAGCTGGCGGGCGGGGGTGATGGCCACCTCCGGTTCCACGCTCGAGAGCTCGGCGGAGCCTCCCTGCTGTTCCCCTGCCTGCGGGTGTTCGGACGGATTCATGAAGCACGCCCCCTGGGCGAGAAAGCCCCTTGGTTGGTGGCGATCGAACTAGATAGCGAAGCGGTCCAGCGCCCTGTTCAGGCCGATGAGCTTGTCTTCCGGCGCCATGTCCAGGCCCTGGGTGGTGAAGTCCTCGTAGTTGGGCCGGCTGGGATCCCAGAAGAGCAGACCCACCGGGATGACATCCTCGCGCAGGGCGATGTCATGGGCCTCCACCAGGTCGCTCGGATCGTGCGCCTGGGTGTTCTTGTAGTACTTGCGCAGATCCTCATCCAGCTCGATGCCCTTTTCATGCTGCAGGATCAGCACGCGCGAGGGATCGTTCTGGAAGGGCTCGAAGAGCTTGGCGGTATACTGGGGGCAGCGCTGCATGATGCGCACGAAGCTGAAGCCCTTGTGCCGATAGGCCGCCTGCAGGGTGGCGTGCAGGTGGCCCGGCAGCCAGTCCACGGTCTGGGCCATGAAGGACACGTTGGTGAAGCCCAGGGTGGAGGTGGTGGGATTGAGCGGCGGCAGCCAGGAACCGCGCGGGTGCGTGTTGGTGCGCATACCCTGGTGCGTGGTGGGCGAGGTCTGCGCCTTGGTGAGCCCGTAGATGCTGTTGTCGAACAGCATGACGGTCATGTCCATGTTGTAGCGCACGGCGTGGATCCAGTGACTGGCCCCGATGGAGCAGCAGTCGCCGTCGCCCGTGGCCACGAAGACGGTCAGGTCCGGCCGCCGCGACTTGATGCCGCAGGCCACCGGCAGCGCCCGACCGTGCAGGCCGTGGAAGCCGTAGGTGCCCATATAGTGGGG
>CAYVQL010000072.1:0-38271 GCA_964454135.1 uncultured Enterobacterales bacterium
GCGCTGCGGAAGCTCCTCGAACTGTCGGCGGGATCGGCGTTAATTGTTCGGCGCCCGTCGCCCTCAGTCCAGCCAGCTCATCAGCTCCTCCAGGTGGGCCAGGTAGGCTCTGACGCGCCTGGAATCGTCGATGCCGCCCGTGCGGTAGGGTGTCGACTCGTCGAGGGAGCGGGCGGCGACCCTCCCCAGGGGCGCGAAGGCCAGGATCGCCCTGGCATGCTCTTTGTCCGCCAGCTCCCAGCGTTCCAGCTTGGCGAAGAGGATGTCGTGAGGATGGGGAACGACCAGGCGAACCTCGGGGAGGTCCTCGTCGGTCAGGATCTTGGCGCGCTGGCGCCAACTCCGCGGCGCCGCGAAGGCCTCCGGTCCCCAGACCTCCACGTAGGCGCCGTGGCGGTCGTGATACCACGACAGCTCACCCATCAGGGCCTCCACCGCGTCTCCTTTTTCCGCGGGTTCGCACCACAGGTCCACGTCGCGAGTGCTGGGTGCTTCGGGCAACCAGAAGGCCAGCGCCGCGCTGCCGAAGACGACGACGTCGCCTCGCTGGATCAGCCGCGCGGCGTCGAGGAGGATCCTGGGGATATCGCTTGGCTCAACCACGGGTGGAAATCCGTGAAGGGGTGGGAGGCGATCAGCTGGCGCGGTGAGGGGCCCGAGGGGAACTCCGTGGGCAGCGCGCTGTAGGGGTGCTCGCTGTCCAGCCATCGAGCCAAGGGGTGGCGCTTGCGGAGCACCGCGAGCCAGACCTGTGCCAGGGGATGCTCGTCCGCCATCAGGCGCTCCTGGAGGACCCTGCTCCGCGCAGGCGTCAACCCGAGCCAGGCCCTGCGGCAGCGCTGGGCTTGCTGTGCGAGCCGAGCTCGGGGATCGGAAGAAGGTCTCATACCATCGAGTATAGCCCGGCCCGATTGGAGCGGTCCGGGCCGTGCCGCTCGAGATGGCACCTGCCCGCCGCGGGCCCTGCCGGATAGAGTGGAGACGACCTCTGCCATGGCAGCGCCATGAACCCCAGGCTCGAGAAGCTCCGTGAGCGCGCACCCGTCGAAGGGCCGCGCATCGCCCTCGTCTCCCTCTACGACGTGGAGAACAACGCCGTGCGCCTGCTGGCCGCGCTGCTGCGGCGTGCCGGACACCACGTGGTGGAGCTCTACTTCAAGGACTGGATCTCGAACCACCTGCTGCCCCCCACCGATCGTGAGCTGGAGAGCTTCCTGCGGGTGCTGCGGCGCGAGCGTGTCAACCTGGTGGCGTTGTCCATCCGCGCGTCCGCGTACCTGAACGTGGCTCGCATCTTGACCGAGCAGGCCTGGAGCGGGATGGATCTGCCCGTGCTCTGGGGCGGCATGCACCCCACGCTGGAGCCCGAAGCCTGCATCCAGGAAGCGGACCTGCTGGTGCGGGGCGAGGGGGACGAGGCCTTCGTCGGACTGGCGGATCGCCTGCAGCGCGGCCAGTCCTTGGAAGACATCCGCAACCTTTGGCTGCGCACGGGCCAAGGGGACCAGGACGTGCGGCGCAACCCGCTGCGTGAGCTGGTCTGCGATCTCGATTCCTTGCCTTTCCGCGACTACCACAGCCACCAGCACAAGTACTTCGTCTACGGCCGCTCCTACCAGCAGGGCGACCCCATGCACGGCGACCCGGTCTTCCAGATGATGGCCAGCCGTGGCTGCATCTACCGCTGCGCATACTGCTACAACTCCACCTACAAGAAGCAGATCTACAAGGGTCAGCGCTGGTATCGCTGGCGCTCGGTGGACTCGACGCTCGAGGAGATCAAGCGCGCCCGGCAGCACTGGGACTTCAAGCGCATCCGCTTCGACGACGAGGTCTTCATCTTGCAGAAGGCCTGGTTCCAGGAGTTCTGCGAGCGCTACCCGCGCGAGGTGGGCCTGCCCTTCGAGATCTTCCTGGAGCCCAAGCTGGCCACCGAGGGGCGGCTGACGGCGCTCAAGCGCGCGGGGCTGGCCGGTGTCTATATGGGCGTGCAGGCCTCAGAGCGGGTCACGGGCGACCTCTACGATCGGCAGGTGGACAACAGCAAGGTGGCCGAGATCGCCCAGCTCTACCACCGCCTGGGCATCTACCCCCACTACCAGCTGATCTTCGACGATCCGGTGGCCACCGAGGGCGACAAGCGGGCGCTCTTCGAGCTGGTGGCCAGCTTCCCGAGGCCTTTTGATCTCTACCTCTTCTCCATGACCGTCTTTCCCGGGTCAGAGCTGAACCAGAAGCTGATCGACAGCGGCCAGATCAGCCCCTACGACGTGGAGGGGGAGAACACCCGCACCTTCTACCAGCACCGGGTGAACCTGGAGTACCCGCGTCCGGTGGAGGACACCTTCTGGATCAGTCTGATCCAGCTGCTGTCCAAGTCCTTCATCCCGGTGGGGGCGGTGCGGCCGCTGACCCGCTCGCGCTTCCTGCGGCGCCACCCCTGGCCGCTGATCCAGGTGGCGCACAGCACCAACTACGTCAAGATGGGCGGCACGGCCTTGCGCATGCTGGCCCAGGGGGAGATGACCTCGACCCTGCTGCGGCGCTGGCTCAACTTCACGCGCGTGATCACCACCTGATCGCGCAGGCGCCTACCAGGAATAGATGGGGTCCAGCACGAAGAGCGCGCCCTGCGGATCGCCCTGGCCGTCGAAGCCCGCCGCGCCCAGCAGCAGGTCGGCGAAGCCGTCGCCGGTGATGTCCTGGGCCTCGGCCGCCAGGTAGCCCAGCTCGTAGTCGGCCTGACCCACCAAGAGGGGGTAGGCGTCGCTCATCCCGTGGGTGCCCGAGAAGGCAGGCGCGCCGTACCAGACGCCCACGGCGCCGCCGCCGGCGTGCAGCTCCTCGATGCAGTTGCCCACCACCAGCTCGCTGTGTCCGTCGTCATCGATGTCGCCCTCGATGGATATCGGGAAGTGCGGGAATTCCTCGTCCGAGCCCTTCCAGACGGGAAGGCCCAGCCCTGAGACGCGGGCCATCAGCACGTCTTCCACCTCGGCCCCGGGGTTGCTCAGGACCAGGCCGCCCGAGAGCAGCAGCGCCGTGTGGGCGCCGGTGGGCTCTAGGCCGGAGAGGGCCAGGTCGTGGTGTCCGTCGCCGTCCAGGTCGCCACCGACGCGCAAGATGGGCCGGTTGAAGATGTTGTCGCTGCTGCCCCAGATCAAGCTGTCCAGGGTCTGGATGGCCCGGCTGGGGGCGGGATCCTGGAACTGGTCGCCCTCCCAGATGGCCAGCAGACCGTAGGCGCCGCTTTCGTGCGAGGCCACGAACAGCTCGTCGTTCCCGTCGCCGTCCAGATCGGCTGCGGCTGGTGCGATGTCCCCCACGTACTGGTAGTCCGTGCCGTTGCCCACCACCGTGTAGTCGGCCTGGTCGTAGCCGGGTTCGCTGGACAGCGAGCTCAGGGACGCGCCCGAGAAGATGCAGATCGCGCCAGGTACGGCGCCGTCGCCCGTCCCGCCGCCCGCCAGGGGCGCGCAGATGGCGAAATCGCCCAGCCCGTCCTGGTCGATGTCGTTCAGGGCCACGGTGCGCCCGGAGTAGTCGCCGCGCTCCGCGGCCTGGATGATCACGCTGGCCTCGTCGTGGGGCAGGTCGAAGTAGTTGGACGTCGCCGAGGGCTCGGCGTCCGCCAGGTCGCTGGAGAGGTAGATGTAGGCCGCGCCCAGCATGACGATGTTGCTGCCCACGGTGCCCACCAGGATCTCGTACTGGCCGTCTTGGTCCACATCGGGCAGCCACGCCACGTCGAAGCCGAACCAGTCGTACTGGTCGGAGACGATGCGCAGCAGGGCGCGCTCGCTGATCTTCTCTTGCTGTACGCCCGTGAAATCGCCGCCTGGCACCGCGTACACCGCGTTCTGGTAGCCCGTGACCCCCCCCATGGCGGCCATGGGCGCGGAGACCAGCAGGTCCTGCCTGCCGTCGGGGAAGAACTGCAGCTGGTCGCCCTCCACGTGCTCCGGCACGGCGTCGGCGGCGCGGGGAGAGATGCAGGAACCCAGGCCCAGGTACGCGCCCCCCTCTCCGGTCAAGCCCCCGTGGCGCGTGGTGACGTCGATCTCGTCCTCGCCCTCCTGCCAGGGCTTCTCGTCCGCCTCACCGTCGCAGTCGTCGTCCAGCCCATTGGCGATGTCGAGGGCGTCGGGATGGACCTCGGGATCCGTGTCGTCGCAGTCCCCGCCTCCGTCGCCCGGGTAGCCGTCGCCGTCCTGGTCGTAGTCGTCGCCGCCATCGCAGGCGTTGTCCACGCCGTCGTACCAGATCTCGTCGGCGCCCGTGTGGGTGTCGACCCGCTCGTCGTCGCAGTCGTCGCCGCCATGGGCCTCGGCGTCGTGACCGTCGCCGTCCTGGTCGTAGTCGCTGTCTCCCGCGCAGTCCTGGTCGATGCCGTCGTACCAGACCTCTTCGGCTTCGGGGTGGATGGTGGCGTCGCCGTCGTCGCAGTCCTGGTCGGAGGGCCAGCCGTCCATATCGGCGTCGTCGCTCGGGGGGGGCTGCAGGCAGGCGCTGCAGAGAAGAAGCATGCAGGGACCGCTTCGCATATCGTCGAGCTCCTCTCCTCTAGGCTGGTTTTTTGGCCTGGCAACCTCCAGCTCGCTGGTGCTCAGGTGCCGCGGGGATCGCGGAAGAGCTTGCACTGGGGCAGCTCTGTCAGCAACACCTTGATGTGGTCTTTGCCCACTGGCCAGGAGTAGCAGGTGGACTCGCCCCCGGCGCGGGGGGTCTCCTGGGTGGGCAGCTCGGCGATGGGCCACTCGCGGGCCATGGCGCGCAGGGAGATCTGGTACTCGATGGGGAAGCGCTTGACGCTGGTGTCCAGATCCAGCAGGTCCTGGCGCCGCAGGGCGCGGAAGCCGTTGATGGTGTCGCTGACCCAGGGGCCGCGGTTGAAGAGCAGGTTGGCGATGGTGGTCAGGCTCTGGTTGACCCGTGCCCGCATGCGCAGCAGCTCACCGTCTTCCTCGTTGCGCGCGCCCGGGGCGAAGCGGCTGGCGATGGCCAGGCGCGCGCCCTCCAGCAATAGGTCGTCCAGGCGCGTGATGTCGTCCGGATCCTCGTTGCCGTCGGGGCTGTAGAAGATCAGCCGCTCGGCCGTGGCCACGTCGGCCGCCACGCGGAAGGCCACGCCGCGGCCGGGGATGGGCTGATCGTAGACCGGTATGCCGCGCTCGCGCAAGAAGGCGCGGCTGCCGTCGACGCTGCCCCCGTCGATGGCGACGGTCTCGGCGAACTCGGCCACGGGGATGCGATCCCAGAGCAGGCGCAGGCCTTCGATCTCGTTCAGGGTCAGCAGTACGATGGTGGCGTCGCGGGTCAAGGGGAACCTCCGGGCGGGGGGAGCAGGCCCTGCTCCTCCAGAAAGTGGGCCAGGCGTTGGGCGATGGCCGTATTGCCCTCGGCGTTGGCGTGGCCGCGGTCCTGGGGGAAGTAGAGGGTGCTGCCGCGCGTGAGCTGCTCGAACTCTTCTTGCGGGTCGAAGTGGGGCAGGTCCAGCTCCTGGGCGGCGATGCGCAGCAGGCGGCGATGCTCGGAGGTATAGCCGGCGCGCTCCAGCGGGAAGCCGAAGAGCATCAGCCTGGCGCCGTCCTGCTCGGCCATGCCCTTGAACTGGCGCAGGTTCTGCACGTAGTCCTCGCGGGAGACGCGAAAGACGCCCTCTTCTCCACCCTCTGCGCGCTCCTTGGTCTCTATGGTGCGCGCGTGGATCAGGGTGCGCAGGCAGAGGTAGAGGCTGCTCTTGTAGAGCAGGCCCTGCTTGAGGAAGCGGGCGTCCTGCTGCAGCATGGCCTGAGACTTGTCCGAGTAGGCCGCCCTGCGGGCGTCTTGCACGACGTAGCCGAAGACCACCAGGTCGGGCTGGTAGAGTCGGGTGACGGTGCGGTGCAGCCACAGGCCCTGGAATGAGGTGTAGCCGGGCTGGCCTCCGTTGATGACCTGCACCTTGTGGTAGCCGCGCTTGCGCAGCCGCGACTCGAGCTGGGCGGGGTAGCTGAGCTCGTCGTCCACGCCCCAGCCGAAGGTGGTGGAGCAGCCCAGGGTCAGGATGCGGAAGATCCCGTCGGGCTTGGAGAGACGATGCACAGGAGCCCGTAGGCCCTTGGGATCGGTGGTGACCGTGAAGCTGCCCCCCACCTCGCGATGCGGGAAGCTCTTGCTCTGCAGGTCGGGATCGGTGACCCAGTAGACCTCGTTGTGCTCGAAGCTGCGCTCCTGGTCGTCGACGGGGCAGGCGCCGAAGCGCGCGGCCAGCTCGCCGACCAGCAGCAGCAGCGCCAGGGGGACGAGGCTGAACAGCAGGCGCTGGGCGATGCGCGCGCCTGCGCTCTTGTTGGAATCCGGACTCACGGGTTGGCGCCTCCGAGAACCGCTACAGGATCAATCCGTGGGATCAATCCGCCGGAGAGATGGTCACCGCCGTATGGTCGGTGATCGCGCCTTCCTTGCGCCACTCGTTGTCGTAGTAGGTGTCGTCGTTGATGGCGAAGCTGAAGCTGCCGTGGTCGGGGATCATGTACTCTTTGAGGATCCCGAGGGGGATGACGGTCTCGACGCCGGCATCGCTGGTGAAGCGGCCTATCAGCTGACCGAGATAGCAGCCCTCGAAGTTGCAGGGCAGCTCGGGGTTGGTGGAGGGCTGGGAGAGATCGCCTTCGGCGTTGATCCATTCGCCGTCTTCGCTGATGCGGTAGCGGTCGCTGCTGGAGGCCGTGACCCGCATGCGGTCCCCCTGGCACATGGGGATGTCTTCCTGCCAGCCGCGGTTGATGTCCAGGTACTGGATGATGGTGTTGATCAGCGGCGTGTTGCACTCGCCGGCGGTCAGTTGGGCCGACAGGCCCGCCAGCCAGCTGGACCAGTTGGCCGTGGTCATGCCCGCGGCCATGACCTGCTGGCAGTGGTCCACGTTCTTGGCTGTGACCTCTTCGATGCGATCAGGGCGGCCCAGCAGCGTGGTCTCGACGTCGTCCACCACGCCGGCCTCGAAGCTGACGCCGTCATCGCGCTGCCCGAGCCACTGCTTCTTCATCTCTTCCAGCGCCTTCTGGCGCGCGCTGCGGCGTTCGGTGGTGTTCAGGCTCTCCCAGTCGGGGGGGAAGTAGCAGGAACCGGACCAGCCGGGGGTCTTCTTGGTGGGGGCTTCGGTGTACCAGCCCACGGGCGGCGCCACCTCGACGTTCTTGGGGCCGCAGGCCACCAGGAGCAGCAGCAGGGAAAAAGCGGAACGCGACATGATACCTCCTCATTTGCCGCCCCAGTGTAACGCGGCAGCGGCGCTTTGCCGGCCTCGGGGCTCGCTTAGCGGGCGAGGTCGGTGCGTCGCCTCCAGCCTCGATGGGCGGGATCGGATTCGAGAAGCGGAGAAGTATGCTCGTTGTCAGCATTCCGGCGGGGAGCGCCACGCTATATTCGCGTCCTGGCCAGAGCCGCGAAATCGGCGGTTGGAGGTGATTTATGAGTGACCAAGCCCTTAATCGAGTAATCGAGGAGCTCAGGACCCGGGGGCTGCGCGCGGGGGAGGCCGATGGTGCCCAGCTCGTGCAAGCCGCGCAGGCCAAGGCCGACCAGGTCGTGGCGGACGCCAAGGCCGAAGCCGAGAAGATCGTCTCCGACGCCCAGGCCCAGGCCGAGTCCTTGCGGCGCCAGCTCGAAGCCGAGCTGAAGCAGGCTTCGGCCAACGGCCTGCTGGCCTTCCAGAGCGCGGTCGAGAAGTCCTTCCTGGTGCCCGCCGTGGCGGATGCGCTGCGTCCGGTGCTGCAGGATCAGACCATCCTCAAGCGCGCCATCATCGAGTCCTCGCGCGCCTTTGCCGGCGCCCGGGGCGCCCAGAACGACCTCGAGCTCTTGCTGCCCGCGGCCCAGAAGCAGGCCTTGGACGGGGCCTTCGTGGCCGAGCTGAAGGCGCGGGCCGGCGCGGGTTTGACCGTGCGCTTCGACGACGGGTTCAGCTTCGGCTTCAAGATCGCGCCCAGCGGCAGCGGCTACCTGTACGACTTCTCCGACGATGGCTTCAAGGAGATCTTCTTGAGGTTCCTCGCCCCGCGCTTCCGCTCCGCCTTCTTCGACCAGGAGTGATCCGGGACCGCTCCCGGCGCTTCGGTCGGCGCGCCATCTTGGCGTAGCCACTCGGAACGGAGCGCCATTCCCCAGGCGACCGCCATGAAGTACTACCGCTTGCTCGCCATGCTGCCTTCCCTGCCCGATGGGCCCGAGGCGCCGCCCATCTCCCTCCAGGAGCTGTCTGGGAATCTGCTGGACGGCCTGAGCGAATCCGACCGAAAGCTGGCGCTGGCGCTGCTGGGTTTCCTCGATTGTCGCAACGTCGAAGCGCGCCTGCGGGGCTTCTCGATCTTCGACGAGCGCGCGCCCCTCAGCGCTGCGGTGCTGGAGGACAGGGAGGATCTCCCCTCCTGGCTGCAGAGCTTCTTCGACGACTACGACTCCGGCGTCCTGGCCGACGACTACCCCTTCGACGCGCTCTGGCGCGCCTACTACGGCTTCCTGGCCCAGCTGGCCGAGACCAGCCGCAGCGCCTTTCTGGCCGACTGGACCAGCTACGAGATCTCCCTGGCCGACACCCTGGTGCGCATGCGCGCCGAGCGCCTGGGAGAGTCCGCCGATCAGCGCGCCTCCGGTGTGCCCATCGCCCTGGGCGAAGACCACACCGCGCTGCTTTCGGCCCTGGGCGAGGCTGACAATCCCATGGAGCGGGAGCGGCTGCTGGACGCAGCGCGGCTACGCAAGATCGAGGCCATCAACGGCATCGATCCCTTCTCCACCGACGCGGCCTTGGCCTACTTGGCCGCGATTATGATCCTTGACCGCTGGGATATCGGCAAGAAAGCCGATGCCGCGGAGATGTTGGAGGTGTTCGCTTGAGCGGCGAAAACGCAACCAAGGGTGTTGTCGTTGGCATCAACGGCAACATGGTCACGGTCCAGCTCGATGGGCGGCCCGTGCAAAACGAGGTGGCCTACGTGGCCGTCGGCGACGTCAAGCTGAAGGCGGAGGTCATCCGCATCCAGGGTGACATCGCCAGCCTGCAGGTCTTCGAGGACACCGTCGGCATCAAGGTGGGCAACCAGGTGGAGTTCACCGGCGAGATGCTGGCCCTCAACCTGGGGCCGGGCTTGCTGGGCCAGATCTACGACGGCCTGCAGAACCCGCTGAAGCTGCTGAAGAACAAGCAGGACTTCTTCCTGCAGCGCGGCCAGTACGTGGCCGCGCTGGACCAGGAGAAGAAGTGGAGCTTCAGCCCCGAGGCCAAGCCTGGGGACGTGGTGCGGGCCGGCGGCTTCCTGGGCCATGTGCAGGAGAACTTCTACCAGCACAAGATCATGGCTCCGCTTGACATGCTGGGCACGGCCCGGATCAAGTCGGTGGCCGCCGAGGACTACTACCGTGTCGGTGACACGGTGGCGGTGCTGGAAGACGAGCGCGGCCGCGAGATCCCGGTCAGCATGCAGCAGACCTGGCCGGTCAAGCGGGCCATCAAGTCCTACCGCGAGCGCAAGTATCCGCGCGAGCTGATGGTCACGGGCTGTCGCATCATCGACACCATGTTCCCGGTGGGCCGGGGCGGCACGGCCTGCATCCCGGGGCCCTTCGGCGCCGGCAAGACCGTGCTGCAGCACCTGCTGTCGCGCTTCGCAGCGGTGGACATCGTGATCGTGGTGGCCTGCGGCGAGCGCGCTGGCGAGGTGGTGGAGCTGATCTACGAGTTCCCCGAGCTGACCGATCCCAAGACGGGCGGCTCGCTGATGGACCGTACCATCATCATCTGCAACACCTCGTCCATGCCGGTGGCGGCCCGCGAGGCCTCCATCTACACCGGCATCACCCTGGGCGAGTACTACCGCCAGATGGGCCGCGACGTGCTGGTGCTGGCCGACTCCACCTCGCGCTGGGCCCAGGCCTTGCGCGAGATGTCCGGCCGCCTGGAAGAGATCCCCGGCGAAGAGGCCTTCCCGGCCTACCTCGAGAGCCGCGTGGCCAACGTCTACGAGCGCGCTGGCCTGGTGGAGCTGCACTCGGGCGACACCGGGGCGGTCACCGTCATCGGCACGGTCTCCCCTGCCGGCGGCAACTTCGAAGAGCCGGTCACCCAGGCCACCCTCAAGGTGGTGGGCGCCTTCCACGGCCTGTCCCGCAAGCGCTCCGACGAGCGCAAGTACCCGGCCATCGACCCCCTCGATTCCTGGTCTCTCTACGCCGAGCACCTGCGCGACGACCTGAACGCCCAGCTGGACCCGCAGTGGGTGAACATGGTGCAGACCATCTCCCGGGGCCTGGGCCGTTCCGCCGAAATAGGCCGCATGATGACGGTCGTGGGCGAGGAGGGAGTCTCCGGCGCCGACCTGGTGGCCTACCTCAAGGGCGAGATGTTCGATGCCGCCTACCTGCAGCAGAACGCCTTCGACGACGTGGACGCCTCCACCGACATGGATCGGCAGGTGCGCGACCTCAAGCTGATGCACAAGGCCTTCCAGACCGAGTTCAGCTTCGACAAGAAGCCCGAGGCCCGCGCCTTCTTCGCCAAGCTGCAGGACGCCTTCTACCAGAAGAACTACTGCGCGCGTGACTCCGAAGACTACGCCGACTACGAGGCGCAGATCGGGCAGATGATCGCCCAGGGGGTCCAGGCATGATCAAGACCTACACCGGCATCACCAACATCATCGGCGACATCGCCGAGGTGCACGCGGAGGGCGTCACCTTCGGCGAGCTGGCGCTGATCACCAACCCCAACGGCGAGACCACGCTGGCCCAGGTCATCCGCATCGACCGCGACAAGGTCTCGATGCAGGTCTTCGCCGGCACCAAGGGGCTGTCCACGCGCGCCACGGTGCGCTTCCTGAACCACCCCATGCAGGTGCGCTTCACCGAGCGGCTGCTGGGCCGCATCTTCACGGGTGCCGGCGAGCCCATGGACAACAAGCCGCCCATCGAGGACGCCCCGGCCATCGACATCGGCGGCCCCTCGGTCAACCCGGTGCGGCGCATCGTCCCGCGCAACTTCATCGAGACGCGGGTGCCGATGATCGATATCTTCAACCCGCTGGTCGAGAGCCAGAAGCTGCCCATCTTCTCCGAGGCCGGCGAGCCCTTCAACGAGCTGCTGGCGCGTGTCGGGCTGCAGGCCAAGGCCGACATCATCATCCTGGGCGGCATCGGGTTGAAGTTCGACGAGTACATCTTCTTCCGCGAGACCTTCGAGAAGGGCGGCGTGATGGACCGCACGGTCATGTTCGTGCACACCGCCGCCGATCCGGTGGTGGAGCGCCTGCTGGTGCCCGACATGGCCCTGGCCGTGGCCGAGCAGTTCGGCATCCAGGGCAAGCGCGTGCTGGTGCTGCTGACCGACCTCACCGCCTTCGCCGATGCGCTGAAGGAGATCTCGGTGGCCATGGAGCAGGTGCCCTCCAACCTGGGCTACCCCGGCTCCCTCTACTCCGACCTGGCCTCGCGCTACGAAAAAGCGGTCGACTTCCAGGGTTCGGGCTCCATCACCATCCTGGCGGTCACCACCATGCCCGGCGGCGATGTCACCCACCCGGTGCCCGACAACACCGGCTACATCACCGAGGGGCAGTACTACCTGAAAGACGGCGTGATCAACCCCTTCGGTTCGCTGTCGCGCCTCAAGCAGCTGGTGATCGGCAAGGTCACCCGCGAGGACCACGGCGCGGTCATGAACTCCATGATCCGCCTCTACGCCCGTGCGTTGGAGTCCAAGAAGAAGATCTCCATGGGCTTCGAGAAGACTGCCACCGACGAGAAGTTCCTGCGCTACGCGGATCTCTTCGAGGAGCGCTTCATGAGCCTGCGCGTCGATATCGCCCTGAACGATGCCCTCGACCGCGGCTGGCGGACCATGGCCGAGTGCTTCGAGCCCCAGGAGATCGGGATCAAGCGCGACATCATCGAGAAGTATTGGCCGGCGGACGCCTGACGGTCTGACCGCAGGCGCCCCACCCCGGTCCCCAAAGAGCAGGTCCCCCCAAGCGAGGGCGGAGCATGGCCGAGAAAGTAAAGCTCAACAAAAACACCCTGCGTGAGCAGAACCAGAATCTCAAGCTCTACCTTGAGTTCCTGCCCACCTTGGAGCTGCGCAAGCAGCAGCTGCAGACCGAGGTGCGCAAGCTCACCGCGGTCATCCGCGACAAGCAAGCCCAGGCATCCCAGCGCCTGACCCAGGCCGGGCCCTGGGCGCCCATGCTCCAGAAGGCCCTGCCCTGGGTCCAGCCCCTGGTGAAGATCGAGCAGGTGGAGGTGGAGACGGGCAACGTGGCTGGCGTCAAGGTGCCCGTCTTCAAGAGCGTACGCTTCGAGCCGGTGCGCTACGCCCTGATGGCCACGCCTCCCTTGTTCGACGCGGCGGTGGAGTTCTTCCAGCAGGCCATCTCCGACCGCGAAGAGCTGGCCGTGCTGGACCAGCAGCTGGACATGCTGCAGCGCGAGCTGATCAAGACCACGCAGCGCATCAACCTCTACGAGAAAGTGCTCATCCCCGAGACCCGCGAGAACATCCGCAAGATCAAGGTCTACCTCGGCGATCAGCAGACCGCCGCGGTCTGCCGCGCCAAGATCGCCAAGAGCAAGCTGCTGGCGAAGGCGGCGGCGGCCGCGCAGGAGGCAGGAGGCGCCAGTGGCCATCCGTAGAATGAAGCGCGTCATCGTGGCGGGCCCTGCCGATCTGCAGGAGGCCGCCCTCTACAAGCTGCAGGCCGCAGCCGTGGTGGACCCGGTGCCCCTGGGGCAGGTGGAAGAGCCGCCCCCCGAGCTGGTCTCGCAGCGCATGCTGGCGCAGCGCGTCATCGCTGCCCTGGAGGCCCGTCGTGGCCAGCTCAAGAAAGAGGCCCCCGAGCTGGTGGTCGCCGGTGGCCAGGCGCGGGCCGAGGGCATCGTGTCCCAGGTCGAGAAGCTGCTGTCCCGTCGCAATGAGCTGGAGAGCCGGCTGGCCCTGCTGGTCAAGGAGCGCGATCTGCTGACCCCCTGGGGCGAGTTCCAGCCCTCCGAGCTGACCGCGCTGGCCGAGGAAGGCGTGCACCTGCGCCTGTACAGCGGGCTGGCCACGGTGGTGCAGGAGCTCGATCTGTCCGCGGCAGCCTGGCAACAGCGGATACCCCTGGACGAGCGCGGCACCAGGCTGGGCCTGGCCGTGCTGAGTCTGGGCGAGCCCATCGCTCTCGACCTCGACCCCGTCCACCTGCCCGAGCGCCCGCTCTCTGCGGTGCGCGACGAGATCGCCGGCGCTGAGACCGAGCTGGAGCAGGGTCGGCTGACCATGGGCCAGCTCTCAGCTCAGCTGCCCGCCTTGAAGGAGCACCTGCAGCGCCTGCAGGATCGCCTGCGTTTCTCCGAGGTGCAGGCCGGCCTGGGCGGCGACGTGGAGCTCTTCGCCCTGTCCGGCTGGGTGCCGGCGGACGAGTCCCCGCAGCTCGAGGCAGCGCTGTCCGAGCTGCCGGTGGCCCTGCTGCTCGAGGATCCCACCGACGAAGACGACGTACCCATCGCGCTCAAGAACCCGGCCTTCGTGCAGCAGTTCCAACCGCTGCTCAAGGCCTTCAACCTGCCGCACTACCGCGAGTGGGATCCGACGCTCTTCATCGCCCCTTTCATGGGCATCTTCTTCGGCTTCTGCCTGGGCGACCTGGGCTACGGGGTCATCCTGACGGCGGTGGCCGTCTGGGCGCTGATGAAGTTCAAGCCACAGGGCGAGATCCGCCTGGCCGTGCAGTGGCTGGCCATCCTGGGGCTCTGCACCGTGCTGGTGGGCGGGCTGACGGGCAACCTCTTCGGGCTCAAGCTCTGGGAGCTGCTCGGCATGGAGTCCGACCAGCTGCTCTTCACCCTGAACGCCAACCCCAAGGTCTTTTTCTACGCCTCGCTGGGCATGGGCGTGGTGCAGCTGACCGTGGGTATGCTGATCAAGCTGATGGGCTTGATCATGCGGGGGCAGTGGCAGCGCGTGATCGGCCAGCTGGGCTGGCTGTCGGTCTTCCCGGCCCTGGCCGTCTGGGCGATGATGGGCACCCCCTGGGCCTTCGTGGGCTCGGTGGTGGTGATCTTCCTGTTCATCTCCCCCAGCCCCAGCGTGGTGCACCGCCTGGGCGGCGGCGCCTGGGCGCTGTACAACATCACCGGCATGGTGGGCAACGTGATGTCCTACGCCCGCATCTTCGGGCTTGGGCTCTCGTCGGGCATCATCGCCATGGTGGTCAACACCATCGCCATGACCATCGCCGAGAGCATCCCGGTGGCCGGCTGGCCCCTGGCCATCCTGGTGCTGCTGGGCGGGCATACCTTCAACTTCGTCATGGCTATCATCGGATCCGTGGTCCACCCGGCCCGGCTCCAGTTCCTCGAATTCTTTGGTGAGTTCTTCGACGGCGGGGGCCGCGCCTACGAGCCCTTCCGGGCCCTCGCATCCCCCGCTTCGCGCGATCTGCAAGGAGAGTAACGGCAATGGAAACCAACTGGATGGAGATCCTGGCGTACCTCGGGCTGGGGCTTTTGGGCCTCGGTCTTTCCGGCTCCGCCATCGGCCTGGCCATCGGCGGCAGCGCCGTCACCGGCATGCTGCCCGAGAAGCGCAACAACGGCCTGGCCGTCTCCGTGCTGCCGGGCACCCAGGGGCTGTACAGCTTCGCCGTCGGCTTCCTGTGCTTCGGCGCCCTGGACGAGGGCAAGTTCCTGACGGTGGCGGCCTGCGGCATCATCACCGGCATCGCCTGCCTGTTCTCGGGCTGGTGGCAGGGCGTGGTCTGCGCGGCTGGCATCAAGAGCATCAACCAGGACCGCATGGGTATGGGCCAGGCCATGCTGCTGGCCGTGTTCCCCGAGTTCTACGCGATCCTGGCCCTGGCGTTTTCGGCGCTGTTGCTGTTCAGGTAGGGACGCGCAGGGCGGTCCTTTCGAGGGGACCGTGGTCGCATCTCTGGCGGCGGAGATGGGCTGGCGGTCCTCCATGGCGGACCGAAGTAGGCTCTCTGGCTGCAGAGATGGGCTGGCGGTCCTCCATGGCGGACCGAAGTCGGCGCTCTGGGCGCAGAGGGGAGCGTACGGTCCGGCATAGCGGACCGAAGTCGGCGCTCTGGGCGCAGAGGGGGGCGTACGGTCCTCCATGGCGGACCGAGGTCGGCTCTCTGGGCGCAGAAGGGGGCGTACGGTCCGGCATAGTGGAACGAAGTCGGCTGTCTGGGCGCAGAAGGGGGCTGTACGGTGTCACCTGGCTAGGCGGAGATTTCCTGGTCGAGGAGAATGGCTGCCTCGAGTGGAGCAGGGTCGACGAGCTGTTGGGCGCCATCGGACGGGACAATATCGCGGGATCCATCAACTGGGGGGCCAACGGCTACGACTGCGATTCGTGATGGGAGTGGCCCGATCGTCAGCCACTTCTTGCTTGATCCGAAACCCGAACTCCCTTGAATTCATCAGACTCGGAACCTGTGGGTGCCAGGCTTGATGCGTTCAGGGGCGCGTGGGTGGCGAGTCCCTCCGCGCTGCGGCCCCTGCGTAGGAACTGTGTCGCCCGGGCGCCGCTGGTGGCAGAGAACCTACTCCTCTCCCACCCCGCCCCACAGCGGAGCCAGCTCCAGCGGCACCGCGTGGAAGGGCTCCGCGCGCACCGTCTCGTCGTCCGCGTGGGTTCCCAGCAGCGTCCAGCGGCCACGCTCCAGGCGGTAGACCTCCAACATGCAGGCCAGTGGATCGATCAGCCATAGATGACCGACGCCTTCTCGGGCATAGATGGGCATCTTGCGGAGGCGATCCACCCGCTGCGTGCGCTCGGAGAGCACTTCGCAAACCCAGTCGGGGGGCAGGGAGAGGGCGGCGCTGGCGGGCCTGCGGGGGAGGCGCTCCTTTCTCCAGCCTGCCAGGTCGGGCACGAGCACGTCCGATCCCAGGTGCAGCTCGGGCTCGTCCAGGATCCACCAGCCCCCCGGACCGCCGATGCCACGGTTGAATGGGCCTCCGATGCTGATGCCCAGCTCGGACGAGGTCCAGGCGTGGGGGATCGCAGGTCGTGGAGCTGTCACCAGCTCCCCCCCAAGGATCTCGGCCACCAGGTTGTCGGGCACGCGCAGCAGATCCTCGTAGGTGGCGGGTTTGCGGGCGGGTTCGGCCATGGGGCGAGCATAGCATGGAGGAGATGCCGCCGAGCACCGATGGCGCTCCTCACAAGGCGCTGAACGGCCAGGCCGTCACCCCCGGGGCCAGCGGCAGCCAGTGCGTTCCTCCATGCAGCACGAAGCCGGGCCGCAGGCGCTCGCCCAGGTCGCGCTGCAGTGAGCGAATGCCCTTGGCCATGAGAGGCCGCGGTGTGGCGCTGGCCTTGGCCTCCAGTGGCACCAGCCCGCCCGCCTCTTCCAGCAGGAAATCCACCTCGCGGCCTGCGGACGTGCGCCAGAAGTGCAGCCGGGGCTGCAACCCGCGGGCGCTCAGGCCCTTGTAGAGCTCCATGAAGACCGCAGTCTCGAAGATCGCGCCCGCGAGAGGTCCTTGCGCCGCCTGCTCGGCCGTACGGATGCCGGTGAGGTAGCACAGCAGCCCCACATCGGTCAGGTAGACCTTGGGCGACTTGGTCAGGCGCTTGCCGATGTTGGCGTGGAAGGGGCGCAAGATGACGACCTGGTGGCTTGCTTCGAGCACCGAGAGCCAAGCCCGGATCGTGTTCACCGCCACGCCCAGCTCGCGGGAGAGCGTGGACCGGTTCAGCAGCTGGGCGCTGCGGGCCGCGAGCGCCTGCATGAAGGATTGGAAGAGCGCGAGATCACCCACCTGCCGCAGCCGCCGCACGTCGCGTTCCAGGTAGGTGCGTACGTAGCTGGCGTGCCAGAGTCCGATGTCGCGCCGTGGGTCCAGGGCGATCTCCGGATAGTGGCCCACCAGCAGCTCCTGCCAGAGCCGAGTCGGGCCGCTCGTGTGGCTGGGATCGCGTTGCGCTTCCGCTTCCCAGGGAAAGGGCACGTGCAGCCGCTGCCCAAGCTCGCGGCGACTGAACGGCAGCAGCTGCAGCACCGCGGCGCGTCCCGCCAGGGATTCGCTGACCGCTTCCATGAGCAGCAGGTTCTGGGAGCCCGAGAGCAGGAATTGTCCCTTCCGCTCGCGGTGCAGGTCGATCCGCTCCCGGATGTATGGCAGCAGCTCCGGTACGTACTGCATCTCGTCGAAGATCACCGGAGGCCTGAAAGCGTCGAGGAAGCCGCGGGGATCGCTGCGCGCTGCCGCCTGGATGTCGGGCAGGTCCAGAGAGACCAGCTGGGCGCGTGCTGCGAAGAGCTGGCGCAGGAGGGTGGTCTTGCCGGCCTGACGTGGCCCGGTCAGGACGACCGCGGGGAATTCCTGGGCCGCGCGCAAGAGCGTGGGTTCCAGGGCTCGGGGAAGGTAGTCGGTGGCCATGCGTGCAATTTTGCATTTCGAATGAAAACACGCAAGTTGCGCCTGGCGGTAAGCCGGCGCTGGCCGGGTCGCTGCACGGCGGCGGGCCCGCGAGCAACAAGGGCGGCCCCGAAGGTTCCGGATCAGCGACAGGGTCCCTCCGAAGGTTCCACTCTGTGGTCCTGCTCCGGCCTCGTGCCGGGCTGCGTACGGACGAAGGCAGGTTTTCGGCCGACTCTCGGGCTGTCGTTGGCGGAAACACCAGGGCGAGGCATCGAGGTGGAACCTTCGCTACGATCCCGTCGCCAAACTGGAGACTTCGGCCCCGATCCTTGTTGCGCTAGGTGCTTCTGCCACGCAATTCCGCCTCGGGGGGCGATGGGCTTGTCAGGATCCGGGTGTGTCTGTCCGTGGGCTCGCTGGGCTTTCCCTGCCGGCGTCACGAAACGGGCCCCGCCGGCCTCGGGACGGCCGGGTCGCGACACCCTGGGCCCTGATTTGGGCGTGCCGCGAAAAAGGCAGTTTGCAGGGGCATGAATTTTGGCGAGCTCTCCTGTTTTCTCGATCGCCGACCGTACGAAAAACCCCCGCATCTATCCATGCATGAATCCCGCGTCAATTCATGCCGGATCGCTCTTGCTGGGGCATAGAGCGAGTGATACCCGTTGAATCCCCCGCAAGCGGCTACGTTCCATTTTGCCAGGGATTTACACCACGTGATCAGGCCAGAAGAGACCAGCGCACTCGCCTCAAACGACGCCACGAAAAGGCGCCATAGCGCAGGCGAGGCCGCTGCCTCGGCCCGACCGTTCAACCAAGCGCAAGCCTATGAGGAGGTCCCGCATGGGATATGAGTTCATAGAAGGCAACTACGCCATCGCACGGGCGGCGATGAAGGCAGGTTGCGACTTCTTCGCCGGATACCCGATCACTCCTGCCTCATCGATCCTGCACTACATGCTGGACCTGGTGCCTGAGGTCGGCGGCACGGCCATTCAGTGCGAGGACGAAATAGCCTCCATGGGCTTCTGCCTGGGCGCCACCATGTCGGGTTGCAAGGTGCTCACCGCCACCAGCGGCCCGGGCATCAGCCTGTACAGCGAGAACCTCGGCTTGGCCGTCATCGGCGAGTCCCCCATGGTGATCATCAACATCCAGCGCCAGGGTCCGGCCACCGGTTCGGCCACCAAGGGCGCCGAGGGCGACGTGATGTTCACCCGCTGGGTCACCTCGGGCGGCATGCCCATGGTGGCGCTGTCACCGGCCACGGTGGAAGAGGCCTACGAGCTGACCTACCACGCTTTCAACATCGCCGAGAAGTTCCGCGTGCCGGTCACCATCCTGGCCAGCAAGGAGATCGGCGTCACGCAGGAATCGGTGGACCTCGACGCCATCGAGCTGCCGCCCATCGAGAAACGCCCCAAGGCCGTCACCGGGCAGCAGATCAAGCTGCACGACTTCGACGCCATCGACGAGGTGCCGGGCATGGCCCCCTTCGGAGGCCCCGACGTGGTGCGCTACACCACCTCGAGCCACGGAAAAGACGCCTACCTCACCACCGATCCGGACGTGCTCGACGAGATGATCCGGCACTACATCGCCAAGGTCGACATGCACGTCGATGAGATGACCTACGTGAAGGAAGACTTCGAAGAGGGCGCCGACACCCTGGTCATCAGCTACGGCATCACCTCGCGCTCGGCGGCGGTGGCCATCGAGGAAGCCCGCGCCAAGGGTGTCAAGGTCTCCTCGCTGGTGCTGCAGACCCTGTGGCCCGTCCCCGAGAAGGTCATCCTGGCCGCCATGGAGGGCGTCAAGAAGGTCATCGTGCCCGAGATGAACATGGGCCAGTACGTCATAGAGATCGAGCGCCTGGCGCCCGACGCCGTGGAGGTCGTGCGCGTCTGCAAGATGAACACCAAGCTCGTCACCCCTGAAGAGATCCTGGTGAAAGGGGGTCTGCTGTGAGCGAACACAAGACCTATATGACCACGGCCCCCGGGCCCCTTCCCTTCTGCCCGGGCTGCGGCCACACCCAGATCCTCAAGAAGCTCGACAAAGCCCTGGTCCAGCTGCAGCCCGATCCCGCCAAGGTGGTGGTGGTCACCGACATCGGCTGCATCGGCCTGTCCGACCGCTGGTTCTCCACCAGCGCCTTCCACGGCCTGCACGGCCGCTCCCTCACCTACGCCTGCGGGCTCAAGCTGGCGCGCCCCGAGCTGATGGTCATCAACCTGATGGGTGACGGCGCCTGCGGCATCGGCGGCACCCACCTGCTGAACGTGGCGCGGCGCAACATCGGCGTCAAGCTGATCGTGGCCAACAACCACAACTACGGCATGACCGGCGGCCAGCACTCGGTCACTACGCCCACGGGCGGCATCACCTCCACCACGCCCTGGGGCAACGTGGAGCGGCCCATGGACCTGTCCAAGACGGTGGCCGCGGCCGGCGGCGCCTGGGTCAAGCGCACCACCAGCTTCGAAAAAGACCTGGTGGACCAGCTGGCGGACTTCCTCCAGCAGGACGGCTTCGCCATGATGGACATCTGGGAGCTCTGCGCCGCCTACTACGCGCCGCGCAACAAGGTCAAGAAGAAGACCTTGTACTCGCTGCTGGACGAGTACGGCTTCGAGCTGGGCCAGGTCGCCGACGATCCGCGCCCCGAGTACACGGTCAGCTACCGCAAGGCCTTCGAGGAGCGGGCCGGCCCGCCGCGCAGCAAGCCCGCCATCGAGATCGAGTTCGGCAACAACGTGGGCAAGCAGACGGGCATCATCATCGCCGGCAGCGCCGGCCAGAAGATCAAGTCCACGGCCACCCTCTTCGCGCGCGCGGCCATGGGCGCCGGTCTCAAGGCCACCCAGAAGGATGACTACCCCATCACGGTGATGACCGGGCACTCGGTGGCCGAGATCATCGTCAGCCCAAAGCGCATCGACTACACCGGCATCGACGCCGCCGACTACTTCCTGGTGGTCTCGGCCGATGGGCTCAAGCGCACCACGCCGCTGATCAAGAAGCTGCCCGAGACCTGCGTGATCTACGCCGAAGAGACCCTGGATCTCCCCGAGACCAAGGCCCAGGTCAAGAAGCTGCCCTTCATCGCCACGGCCAAGAAGGTCAGCCGGCTGTCCATCGGCATGGTCGGCCTGGGCGCGCTGCTCGCCGAGAGCGGCCTGTTCACGGCGGAGTCCCTCGAGCGCGCCATCCGCACCACCCAGAAAGAGAAGATCGCCGACCTCAACGTCAAGGCCCTCAACGCCGGCGCTGACCTGCTCGCCGACTGATTCACCCCCAACCATTCCCCCCAAAACCCGAAAGAAAGACCTGCACAACCCAAGGAGAAGGAAATGAGCGAACGTACCATCGTCAGCCTGCCCGGTGACGGCATCGGCCAGACCGTGCTCCCTGAGGCCATCCGCGTCATGGAGGCCGCCGGCTTCCATGCCAACTACGAACACGCCGACATCGGCTGGGACTTCTGGTGCTCCGAGGCCAACCCCCTGCCCGACCGCACCCTCACGGCCCTCGAGAAGCACAAGATCGGGCTCTTCGGCGCCATCACCTCCAAGCCGAAGGACGCCGCCGCCGCCGAGCTGCACCCCGACCTGCAGGGCAAGGGTCACGTCTACTACAGCCCCATCGTCGGCCTGCGCCAGCACTTCAACCTGCAGCTCTGCATCCGCCCCTGCCGCAGCTTCGCTGGCAACCCGCTGAACTTCGTGCAGCGCCGCGGCGAAGGCCTCTTCGAGCCCCCGGTGGATGTGGTCATCTTCCGGCAGAACACCGAAGGCCTGTACGCCGGCGTGGAGTGGACCGACCCGCCCCCCCACGTGCGCGACGCCTTCGAGACCCACCCCAAGATGGCCAAGTTCGCCGACACCCCGGGCCCCGACCTGGCGATTTCCACCCGCATCTTCAGCCGCCAGGCCTGCACCTTCATCATGCGCAAGGCCTTCGAGTACGCCGACAAGCACGGCTACAAGTCGGTCACCATCTGCGAGAAGCCCAACGTCATCCGTGAGACCTCCGGCATGATGACCGACGAAGGCCGCAAGGTGCAGACCGAGTACTCCCACATCGCCCTGTGGGAGACCAACATCGACGCCCAGATGATGTGGCTCACCAAGAACCCCCAGGACTACGGCGTCATCGTGGCCGGCAACATGTTCGGCGACATCATCTCCGACGGCTTCGCCGGCCTGGTGGGCGGCCTGGGCTTCGCCAACAGCGCCAACGTAGGCGAGGAAGTGGCGGTCTTCGAGCCCACCCATGGCTCGGCGCCCAAGTACTTCGGCTACGAGACCCCCATCGTCAACCCCATCGCCATGATCCTGTCGGCCTGCATGATGCTGGACCACATCGACGAGATGGACAAGGCCACGGCCATCCGCAAGGCCATCGACGAGGTCGTCGCCGAGGGCAAGGTGCGCACCTACGACATGGCGCAGATGCCGGGTCGCCCGGACGTCGTCGAGCGCGGTGCCGCCAGCACCTTCCAGATGACCGACGCCATCATCGCCAAGCTGGGCTAGCGGGAGGTAACCATGGTCACCCGTGAAGACACCGCCGAGCTCTTCGGGGCTCTCTTGGAGCAGATGGAGTCCGCCGAGCTGCGCGACAAGGTGATCGACTGCTGGGTCGCTGGCTGCAAGCAAGGCGGCTGGAACAGCGTCGCCGAGCTGAACGAGATCCCGTTCACGCTCCTCACCGACTGCAAGGGCGTCAACTTCGTCGAGCACACCATCGCCGTCACCACCGGCGCCATCGCCCTGGCCAAGGCCCAGATGGACACCTACGCCAGCATGCCCTACGCCATCGACATGGACCGCCTCATCGCGGGCGGCATCCTGCACGACGTGGGCAAGCTGATGGAGATCGAGCGCGACGGGCAGGGCGGGTATCGCAAGAGCCTGGCCGGCATGTACGCGCGCCATCCCATCTCGGGCGCCATCCTGGCCGCCAAGTGCGGGCTCTCCGACGACATCGTCAACACCATCGGCTGCCACGCCGCCGAGGGCAACGGCCGGCCGCAGGTGCTCGAGACCGTGCTCATCCACCAGGCTGACTTCGCCACCTTCAACCCCCTGGTCATGGCGACCAAGGGCACCCTGATCCAGTAGCAAATCAGGCGGCGGGCAGCGTCGCAGCCGAGGATCGCGTCGGGCCACCCGGAGGAAAACGGGGGCCCGGCCAATGCTCGGTGTCGCTGCTTTGTCGCCTTTCATGGAGTGATACCATGGGAAAGACCCTGATCGAGAAGATCCTCGGCGCCCACTCGGGCGGTGAGGTTTCCCCGGGCGACATCATCGACCTGGAGATCGATGTCCGCGCGGCGCGCGACTTCGGCGGCGCCAACGTGGTCAAGAACCTGCGTGACGCGGGGCTGGGCATCAACGACCCGGCAAAGACCTGCTTCACCTTCGACTGCAACCCCGGCGGCTCCGACCAGAAGTACGCCACCAACCAGCAGATCTGTCGCATGTTCGCCCGCGAGCATGGGCTCAGGGTCTACGACATCGACGCCGGTATCGGCACCCACGTCGCCATCGACGAGGGCATGGCCGTACCGGGCTGCACCCTGGTCTCCACCGACTCCCACGCCAACATCCTGGGCTCCATCGGCGCCTTTGGCCAGGGCATGGGCGACGTGGACATCGCCGTGGCCTTCGCCCACGGCAAGGTGTGGTTCAAGGTGCCGCCCAGCGTCAAGGTGGTGCTCAAGGGCACTCCCTCCGCCGCTGCCACCCCCAAGGACCTGGTCCTGGCCTGCGCCGCGGTGCTGGGTGCCAACGGCCTGTTGGGCTACGCCGCCGAGTTCTACGGCGACTGCATCGACGCCCTGAGCTTGTCGGGGCGCGTGACCATGGCCTCCATGGCGACCGAGATGGGCGGTATCATCGCGCTCTTCCCGCCCAACCAGGATGTGATCGACTACTGTCGCACTGCCGCTGCACAAAGACCCGGCTCCGGGCGCGACTTCGAGCCGGTCTACGCGGACGAGGGCGCCAGCTACGACAAGGTCTTCGAGATCGATGTCGAGGGCCTGGGTCCCCAGACCGCGCGCCCCGGCCACCCCGAAGACGTGGTGGCCCTCGACACCGTGGCCGGCACCAAGATCGGCTCGGCCTTCATCGGCTCCTGCACCAACGGTCGCTACGAAGATCTGGCCGCCGCGGCCGAGGTGCTGCGTGGGCGCCAGGTGGCGCCGGGCGTGGTGCTGAAGATCGTGCCCAGCACCGACAAGGTCTGGCAGCGCTGCCTGGACGAAGGCCTGATCAAGGTCTTCAAGGACGCGGGCGCCCTGGTGGGCAACGCCGGCTGCGCCGGCTGCGCCGCGGGCCAGATCGGCCAGAACGGGCCCGGTGAGATCACCATCAGCACCGGCAACCGCAACTTCGCCGGCAAGCAGGGCAAGGGCGAGGTCTTCTTGGCCTCTCCGGTCACGGTGGCCGCTTCGGCGGTGGCCGGCGCCATCTGCACCCCGGACACCATCCCCGAGGCACCGGTCGTCTTCGAGACGGGTGTGATCAGCGAGGTGGCGGCGGGCGGCGGCGCGGCTGCGGCCAAGAAGGACCGCCCCTCCAGCTTCAAGGGTCGTGTCTGGGTCATCCGCGAGGACAACATCGACACCGACATGATCTTCCACAACCGCTACCTGACCATCACTGACATCGCCGAGATGGGCCAGTACGCCTTCGACAACCTGCAGGGCTACGAGGACTTCGCGCAGCAGGCTGAGCCCGGTGACATCGTCATCACGGGCAAGAACTTCGGAGCCGGCTCCTCCCGCCAGCAGGCGGTGGACTGCTTCGAGAGCCTGGGCGTGTCGCTGATCATCGCCGAGTCCTACGGTGCCATCTACGAGCGCAACGCCATCAACAAGGGCTTCCCCATCATGGTGGCCGATCTCGTCTCCACCGACCTGCAGACGGGTCAGGAGATCGAGGTGGACCTCACGACGGGCAAGATCGTCCTGCCCGCTGGCGAGCTGGATGGCAGGCCCTTCTCCGACGTGCAGATGAACATCTACAAGAAGGGCGGCCTGCTGGCCGGCTAGCCTTCGAAGGAGAGAAATCCATGGGAAAGACATTCGCTGAGAAGGTGCTGGCCGCCAAGGCCGGCGTGGACGAGGCGGTGGCCGGGCAGATCCTGATCATCAAGCCCGATCGCCTGCTGACCCACGACAACACCGCGGCCATCATCGGAAAGATCGGCGCCGAGCTGAAAGAGTACGGCGTGCGGCGCCCGGACATGCACGTGATCATCCTGGATCACGTCATCCCGGCCGCCTCCGAGAAGACCGCCACCAACCACCAGAAGATCCGCCAGTACGTGCGCCGGCACGAGATCCCCAACTTCCACGATGTGGGCGTGGGGGTCTGCCACCAGGTGCTGGTCGAGAAGGCCCTGGCGCGGCCCGGCAACGTCATCGTGGGCTCCGACTCCCACACCTGCTCCTACGGGGCGGTGGGGGCCTTCGCCACGGGCGTGGACCGCACGGAGTCGGCGGCCCTGATCCTGCGCGGCGAGACCTGGCTCAAGGTGCCCTTCACCATCAAGGTGAACTTGACAGGCGCCCTGCAGCCCGGCGTGACCGCCAAGGACATCGTGCTGCACATCATCGGCGACATCAGCGCCTCGGGCGCCGCCTACCAGGCGGTGGAGTTCCACGGTGAGGGTGTGGCCAGCCTGTCCATGGAGGAGCGGCTGACCATCTCCAATATGGGAATCGAGATGGGCGCCAAGGTGGCGGCCTTCCCGGTGGACCAGGCCTGCCAGGACTACCTGGCCTCCATCGGCATCGAAGAGGGCAGCTACACCGCCCACTGGGCCGACGATGACGCCAACTACATCCGCGAGCTGAACTACGACCTGTCGGCGCTGCAGCCGGTGGTGGCTGCGCCCCACACGGTGGACAACGTCAAGCCGATCAGCGAGCTGCTGGGCCTGGAGTTCGACCAGTTCCTGCTGGGCACCTGCACCAACGGGCGCCTGTCCGACCTGGAGCAGGCGGCCGACATCCTGGACGGCCACACCGTGGCCGCCGGCTCGCGCCTGCTCGTGCTGCCCGCCTCGAAGATCATCTTCGAGCAGGCCCTCGAAAACGGGGTCATCGCGCGCCTGTCCAAGGCCGGGGGCATCGTGCTGCCGCCGGGCTGCGGTCCCTGCCTGGGGGCCCACCAGGGCGCCATGGCGCCGGGCGAGCGCACCCTGAGCACCGCCAATCGCAACTTCAAGGGGCGCATGGGCTGCAAGGAAGCCGAGATCTACCTGTCCAGCCCGGCCACCGTGGCCGCATCGGCCATCACCGGCAAGCTCACCGATCCCAGGGAGCTGGTCTGAGCCCGCGCTCATGACCATCAGGAGCAAAAAATGAACGTCTGGAAATACGGCGACGACATCAACACCGACATGCTCTTCCCGGGCAAGTACACCTACACCTGCGGCACGGCCGAGGAGATCATCCCCCACCTGCTGGAAGACCTGGATCCCGAGTTCTCCGGCGGCGTGAAGCCGGGCGACCTGGTCTTCGCGGGCGGCAACTTCGGCTGCGGCTCCTCGCGCGAGCAGCCCGTGCTGGGCATGAAGGCCGTGGGCGTCAAGGCCATCGTGGCCAAGGGCTTCGCCCGCATCTTCTACCGCGCGGCCATCAACCAGGGCCTGCTGCTGGTGGAGTGCCCCGACGCGGTCGATGCCTACGTGCCGGGCGCCGCGGTCAGCTTCGACCTCGACGCCGGCCTGATCACGGTGGCGGGCAAGGAGTTCTCCTTCCCCAAGCTGCCCCCCGAGATCACCGCCATCAGCCAGGCCGGCGGCCTGCTGCCCTATACCCTCCAGAAGCTGCAGGCCGGCGAGTAGCCCTCTGCAATTCTGAGCTTTCTCAAAGGAGAAAACCATGAGTGCCAAGAAAACCGGTTGGGCCACCGCCGTTACGCGCGTCGCCCCCAACAGCCTGCTCATCTCCGGCTACCCGCTGGAAGAGCTCATCGAGCACTGCGACCTGATGGAGATCGCGCACCTGCTGGTGGCGCTGGAGCTGCCCACGGCCGACGAGCTGGAGGCCGACCGCGCCGTGGCGCGTGAAGCCGCCATGCTGCCCGCGCCCCCCACCGAGCGCTTCGAGGGCGAGGACATCTCCCAGGCCCTGGCCAAGTGCCTGCTGATGGACACCCTGCTGCACGCCGTGGACCAGAAGGCCGAGGGCGGCCGGGTCAGGAAGACCATGTTCGCCCTGGGGCGCTTCGCCCGCTACCTGGCCCTGCTGCTGGGCAACCAGGAAGCCCTCGACGCCGCCGGCGCTGACGAGCCCTTCAGCGGCTACATCTTCCGCGCCGTCACCGGCAAGAAGGTGCTGGAGGCCGAGGTGGCCCGCATGATCGAGGCCATGGTGGTGGCTTCGGTGGACCACGGCGTCACCCCGCCCTCGGCCCAGGCCACCGTCATCGCCGCCTCGGTGCGCGGCACCTACGCCATGGTCGTGGCCAACGGCATCGGCGCCATCACCGACGTGCACGGCGGTGCGGGCCAGATGGCGGCCGACTTCTTCCTGAAGTGCGCCGACAAGGCTGCGGCCGACAACCTGGAGGTCCCCGCGGCCACCGAGGTGATGGTGAAAGAGGCCGTGGCCGCCAAGCTGCGCATCAAGGGCCTGGGTCACCGCGTGCACAGCGACGACCCGCGGCGCGCCGTGCTGTGGGACATGGTGGCTGCCAAGGGCCTGGACGGCCCCTGCGTGGGCGTGTCCCGGGTGATCGGCGACATCTTCGCCGCCATCAAGGGCCGCAACCTGCCCATCAACGTCGACGGCGTCATCGGCGCCATCGTGGCCGACCTGGGCATTCCCACCGACCTGGCCAAGGCGCTCTTCGTCTACGGCCGCGTCGCGGGGCTCTCCGCCCACTACTACGAGGAGATCAGCACGCAGCGCCCCATGCGGCGCATCAACTTCGCTGATCACACCTACGAGGGCAAGGAGCTGCGGCACTACCCCGCCTAGGCCCTCGCTCTCTCCGCCGCCCGTCCCGGTCCTGTCCGGGGCGGGCTGCGCAACGTCTACTCTCTCATTGATTTGCCGGGAAGCGGAGTAGCCGCTCGCCGGTCCGGAAAGGAACCATGTCCGATCAAACCAGGGACCTCACGCCCTTCTTCTGTCCGCAGACCATCGCCATCATCGGCGCATCTTCCAATTACAAGGCCATCAGCGGCAAGCCTCTGCGCTTCCTGACCGAGCATGGCTACCAGGGGAAGATCTTCCCCATCAACCCCAAGTACCCGGAGATGGAGTACGAGGGCAAGACGTTCAAGTGCTACAAGAGCGTGCTCGACGTCCCCGAAGACGTGGACGCGGCCTTGATCGCCATCAACTACCGGCTCGTCCTGCCCATGCTCAAGCAGTGCGTCGAAAAGGGCGTCAAGTTCGCCACCATCTTCGCCTCGGGCTTTGCCGAGGCCGGTGCCGAGGGCAAGGAGCTGCAGCGCCAAATAGGCGAGCTGGCCCGCGAGAGCGGCCTGGGCATCTGCGGTCCCAACTGCCAGGGCATGGTCAACCTGAAAGACAGCATCACCGGCGGATTCTCGGCATCCCTGGAAATAAAGCCCCTGATCAAGGGCCCCATCGGCTACGTCACCCAGAGCGGCGCGCTCGGCTACTCCATCTTCAACATGGCCCAGGAAGCCGGGGTGGGCTTCAGCTTCATCTCCAGCACGGGCAACGAGGTGGACCTCAACACCCTCGACTTCATGGAGTTCATGCTGGAAGACGACAGCACCACCATGGTGATCGGCTACATCGAGGGCATCAAGGACGGCGGGCAGTTCAAGCGCCTGGGCGACCGCGCCCTTCAGCTGGGCAAGCCCATCTGCGTGCTCAAGGTGGGTCGCAGCGAAATAGGCCAGAAGGCCGCCGCCTCGCACACCGGCTCGCTCACCGGCTCCGACGCCACCTTCGACGCCTTCTTCCGCCAGAAGGGCATCATCCGGGCTGACGACATCGAGGACATGATCGACGCGGCGGCCGTGATGCAGCGCATTCCCGGCGTGCCCCAGGGCACGGGGCTGGGCATCATCACCACCTCGGGCGGCGCCGGCATCCTGGCGGCGGACACGGCGGTGGAGATGGGGCTGGAGGTGCCCGAGATGCCCCAGGCCACCCAGGACGCCATCATGCAGGTGGTGCCCGACTACGGCTCCGCCATGAATCCGGTGGATGTGACCGCCCAGGTCATCAACGTGGCCGACGATTTCATCAAGGTGATGGAGGCCATGGTGGCCCTGGACGAGATCCACGCCCTGGTGATCGTGGTCACCATGATCTCGGGCAAGCAGGGCGCCCAGATGGCCACCGACATCGTCAAGATGTCCAAGCAATGCGACAAGCCCCTGGTGGTGGCCTGGACCGCCGGCGATCGCCTGATGGGCGAGAACCTGCGCATCCTGCGCGAGGGCGGGGTGCAGCTCTTCCAGTCCCCGGTGCGTGCCGTCAAGTCCATGGGCCGCCTGATGAAGTTCGGAGCCTTCCGCAACGAGCTGCTGGCGCGCCAGGACGCGGCTGGCGCCGAGCCCACCCCGACCGAGGCCAAGGCCAACGCGCTGGAGATCCTCCGCAGCACGGATCGGGCGCTCACCGAGCACCAGGGCAAGCTCTTCCTGTCCGAGTACGGCATCCCCATCACCGCCGAGGGCGTGGCCACCTCCAGCGATCACGCGGTCGAGCTGGCCGATGGCATCGGCTACCCGGTGGTGATGAAGATCGACTCGCCCGACATCCTGCACAAGACCGAGGCCGGCGGCCTGAAGCTGCGCCTGGGCGATGCCGAAGCCGTGCGCGGCGCCTTCGCCGAGATCATGGCCAACTGCCAGGCCTACAACGCCGAAGCCCGCCTGAACGGCGTGCTGGTGCAGGAGATGGTCCTGGGCGGCACCGAGGTGATCGTGGGTCTGAACAACGACCCGCAGTTCGGTCCCACGGTGATGTTCGGCCTTGGCGGCATCTTCGTCGAGATCCTGAAGGACGTCTCCCTGCGGGTGGCGCCGCTGGATCGCGAGGACGCCCTGTCCATGATCAAGGAGATCAAGAGCTACAAGATCCTGGCTGGAGCTCGTGGCCGCGCCAAGCTGGACGTGGACGCCATCGCCGACGTGCTGGTGCGCGTCAGCAAGCTGGCCCTGGACCTGGAAGACGACCTGGCCGAGCTGGACATCAACCCGCTGCTGGTGCTCCCCGAGGGCCAGGGCGTGCGGGTGGCCGACGCGCTGGTGATTCGAAAGTAGTCGCAACCGAAACCCGGTGGTGGCGCCCTGCCGCCACCACCCAACCAAGGAGAGGCAATGTCAGCCCTACCCGAGTACAAGACGCGCGTGCTCCTCGACAATGAGGGCGTGCCGCTCGTCGAGGGCGTGTTCGTGGCCGCGGGGGAGGAGATCCCCGACCCGCTGCCCAAGACCCCCATCTACCTCAAGGCCCAGATCCCTGGCGCCACCAGCCGCGCGGCCCATGGCCTGGTGCGGCGCTGCGACACCGCCGAAGAGCTCGAGACCGGCCTGAAAGAGCTGCTGAATCCCGGCCCCTGGGGCCAGGCCGAAGGCGTGCTGCTCTGCCAGCCGGCCACGATGGTCGGCGAGTACTACGCTGCCTGCATGCTGGACTTCGGCAGCGCCGAGAAGCTGCCCGGCGGCGTGCTCATCTTCTCGACCGAGGGCGGCTCGGGCGTGGAAGGCCGCACCGAGTCCCTGCGCAAGATCGACTTCTCGCTGCTGAACCTGCCCAGCGGCGCCGAGCTGGCCGCGAAGCTGGACGGCGTGCCCAACGCCGAGGCCGTGGGCGAGTTCCTGTCGGCTTTCTGCCGCTGCTTCGCGCGCTACAAGCTCATCGTCTTGGAGACCAACCCCATCGGCATCCTGGAAGACGGTTCCCTGCTGGTGATCGACTGCCGGGCCGAGTTCGAGGGTCACGCCATCGGCAAGGCCGACAAGGCGCTCTTCGCCGCGGCCCCCACCACCAAGAGCGACCTGACCCGCCTGGAGCAGATGGTCGAAAAGATCAACGAGGGCGACCCCGCCGGCACGGGCTTCATCCGCGAGAACCGCGCGGCCCCGGCCGAGGGTGCCTGGCGCGTGGCCACCAACCTCTGCGGTGGCGGCGGCAAGATGCTGTGGGAGATGACCACCGGCGCCCGTCCCGACATCCACGAGATGAACGAGTCGGACACCTCCGGTGGCCTGTCGGGCTTCAAGAGCTACCGCGTGCTGCGCGCCATCCTGGAGATGGAGGCCAGCCAGGTGCTCCTGCTCACCGGCTCGGGCATGGGCTTCCAGAACCAGCACCACCTGGCCGCGGCCATGTGGAAGGGTCTGCGCGAGAGCCCCACGCCCCTGCCGGCCATGTTCCGCTTCGGCGGCACCGACGAGGACAAGGCTCGCGCCCTGATCGCGCGCGTGGCCCCCACGCTGCCGGTCAAGGTCAAGGCCTACTTCCCCCACGTCTTCCCCAACGCCATGGTGGACGACATCCCCGAGATGGCCACCAGCGAGCGCGTCACGCAGGAGCCCGAGGCCCTGCCCAGCGGCGAGCCCAGCTTCACCACGGCCGTGCCCCCCGGCAAGTTCTACTACTTCGCCGACAAGTGGACCGCCGACGAGGCGCCGCCCTGCGTGGGCGTCTGCCCCACCGGCTTCCTGTCCTGGGACGCCGAGGCCCGCACCGTGGGCACGGTAGAGGGCAAGCGCTGCATCGGCTGCCTGCTCTGTGAGACCTACTCCCTGCTCGACGGCAACGGCGAGCTGCGCATCGTACTCGACCTGCCGGAGGTGAACTGATGCCTGGTATCCTTGAACATCTGGTCGGCGTCGAGGTCCCCAAGGTCCTGATCATCGGCATCACGGGCAAGCAGGGCCGCAGCCGCAGCAAGCTGATGGCCAAGATGGGCTCTCAGATCGTGGCTGGCTGCACGCCTGGCAAGGGCGGGCAAGAGGTCAACGGCGTGCCCGTCTTCAACAACCCGCAGGAAGCCGTGGCGGCTATTCCCGAGATCAACACGGCCTGCTCCTACGTGCCGGCCTTCGCCATCAGGAAAGCCGCCATGGACGCCATGGACGCGGGCATCAAGTTCACCGTGCTCACGGCGGACGGCGTGCCCACCCACGACGAGGCCGTGCTCAAGGAGCACAGCAAGGCCACGGGCTGCACCTTCCTGGGGCCCAACACCGTGGGCATGCTGGACACCTCGGGCTACCTCTTCGGCCTGATCGGCGGCAGCGCCACCTGGGCTCGCAAGAACTACCTGCCGGGCTGCGTGGGCGTCATCTCGCGCTCCGGCGGCCTGTCCCAGCTGCTGGGCGCCTTCCACTGCCGTCCCAACCTGCCTGGGCCCCGCGAAGACGGGACCTTCGGCCCGCTATGGGGCGACGCCTACCCCGGCGTGTCGGCGGTCATGTGCACCGGCGGCGATCCCATGCCCGGCACCACCATGCTGGACGCGGCGTTGGCCTTCGAAAAAGACCCGCGCACAAAGGTGATCGTGGCCTACGGCGAGACGGGCACCACGCAGGAGAACGACATCGCCGCGGCCCGCGCCGCCGGCGCCCTGACCAAGCCCATGATCGTGTTCCTGGGCGGCATGTACACCAAGGCCGGCGTGGCCCAGAGCCACGCGGGCGCCATGATCCGCAACGAGGCCGAGACCTACGGCGTCAAGCGCCAGGTGCTCGAGGACACTGGCGTTGTCGTGGTGGAGAGGCCGGATGCCGTGTTCGCGCAGACGGCCAAGGTGCTGGGGCTGTAGCTGTCGTAGAAGCTGCACTGAGCTGATTAGCCCCGGATCGCTTCGCCGCGGTCCGGGGCTTGCTGCGTGTGGGCTTTGGTGGCGTACGAAGGCGCGCTTGGGTCTCGCGACCGATCCCGGGAGCAGCCGAGCGCCTCGCTCAGGCGCCCGCCGGCCTCTTCCCCTCCAACACCTCCACCAGCTCGGCCACGCCGCTCATCACGTAGGTCGGCCGGTACGAGAAGCGGGGCAGGTCCTCGCGCGAGGTGACCCCGGTGAGCACCAGCACGGTGCCGATTTCGGCCTCCACGCCGGCCACCACGTCGGTGTCCATGCGGTCGCCCACGATCACGGTGTCTTCGCGGCGCGTGGACAGGCGCTTGATGGCGTGGCGCATCATCAGCGGGTTGGGCTTGCCCACGAAGTAGCAGCTGTGCTCGGTGGCCAGCTCGATGGGCGCCACCAGCGCGCCGCAGGCCGGCACGATGCCCTTCTCCATCCGGTCGGTCAGGTCGGGGTTGGTGCCTACCAGGCGCGCGCCCTGCCGCACCAGCTGCACGGCTTTCTCGATCTTCTCGAAGCTGTAGGCCCGGGTCTCGCCCACCACCACGTAGTCGGGGTCGACGTCGTTCATGGTCAGGCCCACCTCGTACAGCGCATTGGTCAGCCCGGCGTCGCCGATGACGTAGGCGCTGCCGCCCGGGCACTGCGCGGCCAGGAACGAGGCCGTGGCCAGGGCGCTGGTGTAGAAGTTCTCGCGGGGAACCTCCACGCCCATGCGCTGCAGCTTCTGCTGCAGCTCGCGGGGGGAGCGGTCCGAGGAGTTGGTCAGGAAGAGGAACTTGCGCTGCTCGCGCCGCAGCCAGTCCACAAAGGCGCCCACGCCGGGCAGCAGCTGGTTGCCGTGGAAGAGCACTCCATCCATATCGCAGATGAAAGCCTTTTTTTCGCTGAGTTCGTGCATCATGCGCTCCGCGGTTGACCGAGCGAGGGTATCCGGGCCTGGACGGGGCTGCCAGCCTCAAGGCGCGAAGGCGTACAGGTCCTCGATGGGCGTGGTACGGCCCAGGTAGGTGCCGCTGGAGAAGCTCAAGTCCCAGACCACCTCGCCGGCGGGCGTGATCTCTCGTACGCGGGCGCCGGAGCCGTAGTTGTGCAGCGTGTTTCCGTTGCCCAGGCGATGGGCCTCGCCCATCTCGGGGCCGTAGACGCCCTCGCCGTCGCCGAAGCTCCAGATCTGCACCAGGGTCTGGCTGTCCTCGTCCAGCTCGTACTCCCGCACCACGGTCTCGTCGCCGTTTTCCTCTTCCTTGGCCGAGACCAGCAGCGTGCCCTGCTCGGTGTAGTGCACCCCGTGCTGCCACCAGAAGGCGCTGTCTTCGGGGTCGAAGCCCCAGGCCTGGGGCAGGTGGCCGAACCAGCGCAAGGACTGGCCGCTCTCGGGATCGATCTCCACCACCGACTCGGAGGAGTAGAGGCTGAACAGGAAGCGGTCGCTGGCCTCGTCCCAGGTGATGGTGTTGGAGGCGCAGTAGAAGGCCGAGTGCTCCAGGTCGCCGTAGAAATCCGCGCAGCTCCAGATGCTCTCCTCCGTGCCGTCGGGGTGCAGGCGCTTCAGCGTGTCCCAATAGGATTGCGTAGCGGCCCAGACGATGCTGCCGTCGGCCATGTCGGTGAAGGGGTGGTGCAGGCCGGGCGTGTCGTAGCGCGCCAGCTCCGTGCCATCGATCTTCAGCCGCACCACCTGCGACGCGGCGCCCTGGTCGTAGATGGCGTAGTAGCTGTTGCAGTCGATCAAGAAATCCGTGCCGCCCTGCGCCACGCGGGAGTGGATGGTGGCGAACCCGGTGGGCGTGCGCCAGGCCCAGACCACGCGGCCCTGGCGGTCGAAGATGAAGACCCAGGTGGCCACGCCCACGCCGTTGTCATCCTGCTCGTCGATGCTGCCCAGCACGTAGTGGGTGTGGGGATCCCACTGACTCTCGTCGGCCCCCAGCAGGTCGAGGTCGGGCACGTCGGCGGGCTGCTCGCCCGTCTCGATGAAGGCCAGCTCGCTGCTCACCTCGCCCTGGCCCGCGTCGGAGACCAGCCGGTACTGGACCTCGACGCCGTAGGGCATGCCCAGCAGCAGGGCCTGCTGGGGGCCGGCCTCTACCTGCTGAACGGGGCTTGTGAGCCAGGCCTGGCCGTCGGCGGAGAACTCCACCCAGGCGCTGCCAGGCTCGAGCTGCTGCCAGTCCGCCACGACCACGCTCTGCTGCGTCTCGTGCAGGCTGGCGCTCAGCTCTTCGAAGGGCGGCTCGGCAGAGGCGACAGAGCCTGTCTCCTCCTCTGGCGACTTGCAGGCCAGGGCGAGCAGCAGTGGGGCGGTGAGGGCGCAGCGGGCAGGGATCACGGGCTCCTCCTGAGGAACAGGGGGCAGGCTAGCCCTTTCCATGACACCGGGGCGGGCCGGATGCGACAAGGAAGTGTGGAATCCGGGGGGTTGGGTGCGGGCAAGTGGCCCCGGGTCAAGCCCGCAGCAGCGTGATCTCGCGGCCTGCAGGCGAGCGCAGCTTCTCGAAGCTCGTGCGTTCCGTGATCTCGGCCGCGTCAGGTCGGCGGTCGAAGATCGCCAGCACGCCCGAGTCCAGGCCCAGGCGGACCAGGTAGGCGTCGAGCTGCGCCAGACCAATAGACAGGGGATCGGGCCGCCCGGCCGCCCAGACCTTCAGCTCGATGGCCTCTCGCTGCCACTCCCGCCGGCCCTCCGGGTTCTGATAGGGCCAACGGACCAGCAGGTCGATGCGGCCACGGCCGATGCCGTACTCCCGGTCCACGTAGCCACCGCTGTTCACCACCCGCTGCAGCCAGGCCATGATCACGAGCTGGGGAGCCACCTCGTGGTAGCTCATGCCGTCAGCCAGGATGTCTCCGTGCTCGCGCCAGAAATCGGCGAATTCGCGTAGTACGCGCTCCATGTCCAACCGTCCGTCGGGGAGGACGAAGCTTCGTGGATCGGCGACGACGGCGCGCTCGGCCTGCGCCGACAGCATCCGCACGATGACCTCCCGATAGATGGGGTTGGCCACGCGCACGGGAAGGTCCGGTGCGATCAGGCCCAGGTCGGCCGCGTAGGAGTAGTCGTCGTCGTAGGGATCGTCTCCCAGCAGCCCGCCGGCGATCAGAGGTTCTACGACGCGCTTCACCCTGTCCTCGTGCAGCTTGCTGACCAGAGAGTCCAGGTGGGTGGCGCGGGCCAGGATCAGGCGTTCCTTTGCCTGGTCCAGGTGCTCCGCGGTGATGGGAGTGAGTAGTGGAACGCCTATCTTCTCGACGACTTCTCTGGCCAGGGAGTTGACAAGCCATGGCTGCCCGCGGGTCAGCTCGTAGGCCCGCTCCAGCGCCCGGGCCGTGAAGGGCTGTCCCGTGTCCGCCGTATGTTGGCCGTACAGCTCTGCCAGCTCGTCGGCCGTGAAGTTGCCCATGCTCATGGACTCCACCAGCACGTTGAAGGGGCTGGCCGTGCCCAGTCGGCTGGCATCGCCCCCGGAGGCGGCCTTGTAATCGCGTACGTCGCGCAATCCGCAGAGGATGACCGAAGAGGGGAAGCCGCTGCCCCGCTGGGGATGCCCAGCCCGCAGCTGGCGCAGGACGGTGATCAGGCCGTTTCCCATCAGGGCGTCGATCTCGTCGAAGACCAGGACGAGGGGCCGGGGGCAGATGCGAGTCCAGCACGCGAGCTGGGCTTGGAGGAAGGCGCCGTCCTCGGCCATTGCCACGTCTTGTTGGGGTCGCAGCTCGACGGGTAGCTGGGCCTGCGCCTCGAGGACGATGTTGTTCCATACGATCCGTTCGGCGGCAGCCGGGTCGTCGGGGTAGGCCTGCCCCCCCTCGCAAGAGAAGTGCAGCGCGGCATGATCACCCTCGGACGTCAGGTTGCGGCACAGAGCGCGCAGGCTGGTGGTCTTGCCCGTCTGCCGCGGGGCGTGCACAACGAAGTAGGCGCGTTGTGCGATCAGGTCGCGCGCTCCACGCAGACGCGGCTCCGGAGGAAGCATGTAGTGCAGCTCGGGAAGACAGACGCCAGCGGTGTTGAAGTGGCGCATGGCGGGGCGGGCTCCGAATAGGACCTCGCTATCATAGCGCTCTTCGAGGCCCTGAACTCAAGACCAAGGAACTTCTGCGTTGTTCCGGGGGCAGGTTCAACTGGCCCCGGGTCCTGTTCGAGGCTGCGCGGCCGTTTCGCCCCCGGCGCCCTCGCAACCCGTGCGTCGCCGTTTGCAGAATCGTCGGCTCAAAGGTCGTTTCCCCTTGTCAATGCCTGCTGGACAGTGCAAGATGAGAGAGCGCTTTCGGCACGGTGAGGGACTCCGGCATGAACATCCATGGCTACGCCATCCCCCTGCTCCTCTGCGGCTGCATCGAGTCGGCCTTCGTGGACGTGGACGAGGGCGTCGGCTCCGCCCAGGGCGGCATCGCCGGCTGGGTCTGCGACCCTTCCGGAGGCGGCTGGCTGGCCGACGCCCAGGTCTACACCTACCTGCGCGACGCCGCGGGCCTGGCCTACGACAGCCGCAGCGTCTTCAGCGACCGCCAGGGCTACTGGCTGCTGCAGGATCTGCCCCTGGGTTTCGAGTACGAGGTCTTCGTGCAGCATGGCGGCGAGGTGGTGGAGAGCCATCGCGTATGGGTGGAGGAGGGAACCGTGGCAGAGCTGGACAAGCCGGACTGCTTCGACCCCTTCGACATCGACGTGCTGGTGGTCTCGGGCAGCTATGACCGCTTCGAGGTGCTGCTGGCCGAGCTGGGTTTTTCCGACGTCGACGTGCTGGACGGGCAGGACCGGCAAGGACTGCTCTCCTTCTTTGGCTCCAGCGGCGCCCTGGACGCCTACGAGCTGCTCTTCCTCAACGGCGGTCACGTGGAGGAGGACTTCCTCTACGACACGGATGGCTCGGATGAAGAGGGCCAGGTGGAGGCGGCGCTGGGGACTATCCAGGACTTCGTGGAGCGCGGCGGCGCGCTGTACGCCAGCGACTGGGCCTACGACGCGGTGGAGCGCAGCTGGGACACGCCCATCGACTTCCTCGGCGACGACAGCGTGCCCGACGCCGCCCAGAAGGGCGAAGACGAACAGGTCCAGGCCAGCGTCGACGACACCGCGCTGGCCGAGCTGCTGGGCGCGGAGCGCCTGGACATCGACCTGGGCCTGCCGGTCTGGCCGGTGATGGAGGCCGTGGACAAGAGCGTGACCGTGCACATCAGCGCCGATGTCACCTACCGCGAGGGCACCGAGACCACCGCGCTCGAGGCCCGCCCGATCCTGGTGTCCTTCGCCGCGGGCAAGGGCCGGGTCGTCTTCGCCTCGTTCAGGGTGGCGGAGAATGCCGACAGCGGGATGACGACGGTGCTGCGGTACATGATGGTGGGTGGGTAGGGGGAGGGCTTGCGATGCCCCTGTTTCGGCATTGCCTGTTTTTTCGTAACGACGAGTGACGTAATTCAGGATCCCGTGACAGACCATCGCGTCCGCGAGCCGCAGCAGGGAGGCTGATCACCCATGGACCGCAATCCCTTCGCCTTTGGCCGCATCGTGGCTGGGGAGGACTTCTGCGACCGGGACCGAGAGCTGGCGGAGCTGCGCCGCGCGGCTGCGCCAGGGCGCTCGATCTGGCCGAGGCATACCTGCGGGGCCTGTCGCGCCTGGTGACCGCGGTGTTGGGACCCGGCGGACGGGCCCTGCGCTGGCTGCGAGAGGCAGCGACCCGCATCTCCCTGCAGTTCACGGTGGATCCCCACGGCAATCCCGTGCTCAGCCGCGGCTCGCGGCCTCGGACCTTCCACCCCGACCAGCTCGATGAGATCGTCGACCTCCCCCAGCGTCTGGCTGAGCGCCACCAGCTGCAGGTCGCGGTGGGCATCGACGAGTTCCAGGAGATCACGCGCTTTGCCCCTCTGGAGCGACGCCTGCGGACCGTGCTGCAGCACCACGACCGGGTGAGCTATCTCTTCTCGGGCAGCCGTCGCAGCCTGCTGGCCGATCTCTTCTCGCAGCGTGACCGGCCCTTCTACCAGTGCGCGGAGCAGGCACCGACCATTTCCGCCGACAATGTCGGCGGAAACAGTCGGCGCCGTTTTT